>CAJUOS010000012.1 GCA_910588075.1 uncultured Erysipelotrichaceae bacterium
AAATATAATTGAGTATTTAAAAAATAGTTACCATATAGAATGAAGGGTATAATATATATAGCAAATATAAAAATTAATATTTCTATAATTATGTATTTCAAAAACAAATTTATTAATTTTTCTCTATCAATTCTTAATAATATATACATCATCCCTTTTTTTATGAAAAAATTTCTTTTTGCAATCATAAATAAAATTGCAAAATGAATACTAAAAGAAATAAGATTTGTTTGGGTAATTAACTGATCAATATAATAAATATCTTTATTAAAGAATAAATAAACATATACGTAAATAAAACATAAGATTAGTAAGAGAGTGGTGGGAATATCTATCATTTTTTTTATCCAAAATTGTTTCATATTATTCAGAAATACCCTTTCTTTTAAAAGTATATACAAAATTTGTAAAAGCAATTACACTATATAAAATAATGGAAATGAAATAACTCATTACTGTGGAAGTCAATAAAGAGCCTGGTTGTACTAATGTGGCTGGAATTATAGACAAGAATAATGTTCTAATCAAAAAGAAATCAAAAAATTGACTAAAAATTTGAACTAATGTATCCCCAAGAATTAAAGTAACAAATAAAAGTATAATAGGTAAAACAATATACAAATAAAGATTAGATATATAAATACTTAAAGAATAGAAAAAGACATTTAATATAGCCATTCCTATACAAGATAAAGTTATAAAAATTGCTATATTGGTAATTTGATTATTTGTAAAATAACAATATTGTATATTTATATCCAAAAGAGGATCATGAAAATAAAAAATATCAAAGATTAATAATGTCATATGTAAAATAACCATAAAAATAATAGATTGTATAATTATATTTTTTATATTCAATAATAAATATTTCTTCATGCCTACTCGCATGATACAATTTTTATCAAAATGATAATAATATTCTTTATATCTTTCTAAAACTGTTCCTATCATACATAAAGTAAGCACAACTATAAAGAAAATACCTTCTGTCCCATGATCCCATAAAGTAATATATTTCCAAAGTATACTTTTCCCATCATAAGAATAATTAAAGCCATGAGATATAAAGGTGTATACCCCATATGCAATAGCTAGAACTAAAGTAATGATAAATGTTTTTTTTCTTCTATTCATATATTTCAAGAATTATTCTAATTTTCTGGCGAAAATTGACCTCTAATCAAAGAACCTGCTGAAGGCTCTAGAGATGCTCCTCTTACTTTAGCTTTAATTGTTTTATCATTCATAGTTCGATAATTTGTCTTATATTTAATTTGAGTTTCATCAATTGTTCTTTTTGATAAAACTGTTTCAGTAGTGATTGCATCACTTGTATCTGCAGTCGTAACAAAAATGCAATATCTGCTAAAAGTTGCAGAATCCTTTGTAGCTAACTTAAAATAACCATAATTACATGTTTTTATAAAATTTCCTCCTTTTTATTTTAATTAAAAAAATATTTCTTTTTCTTTGATTATCACAGATGCTACCACTCTCTTCACACATTCTTTTAGAAAAAGTACTATCTATATAAATATATTATAATTAATATATTTATATTTTGTCAATAAATAGTACTTATCTTTCTTAAAAGAGTACAATAAAAAAAGACTTTATAAAAAATAAAACAAAATATCTCAACAAATAACACAATTATAATAAATATCAAAATTGGTGGTCAGTGTTTCCTATATAAAAAATAATCATTAAGAATAATATATATCCTAAAGAATATATAGAAAAACTAAAGTATTATTATTCAAAAATATATCTTTTCTAAAAAATGCATTATAAATATGACAACTACAACAACATGATGTATGTAATAAACTATTTTTATATTTCCTTAAACGACTTCCTTCAATCCTTAATCTCTAGTTGTTAAGATATAGAATGCTTTTTTCATAATGCTAAAGCTAAACATTTTTATCATGTGTATAACAAGGAATATTATCTATGATAAAAAAAAGATGATGTCTCCATCATCTTAAGAAATATATTCTATTTTTAAAATTTTAACTTCATAAGGTTCAGCAACCCCAACAGAAACAATTTCATTAATACCATGTTCTAATATTGCTTTTGCTAAAGGAGATTCATTTGAGATTTTACCATTTAAAGGATCAGTTTCAAATGTACCTACAATTGTATAAACTTCAGGTTCTGCATCTTTTTCAGACAAATCTAAAATAGTAACAGTAGCTCCAGGTTTAGCAACAGCACTATCCATTTGTGTTTCATCAATAATTTGAACATGCAATAGCATTTGATCAATTTCTTTAATTCTTGCTTCTATATGAGCTTGTTTATCTCTAGCTGCATCATAATCAGCATTTTCTGACAAGTCTCCTTGAGAACGTGCTAATTGTAATTCTTCAATGACCTTAGGTCTTTCAACATTAATTAAATGTTCTTTTTCTTTTGTTAATTTTTCAACTCCACTTTGGGTTAAAAGAACTGCATCATGATCCATAATTTCCACCTCGCGAACTATACTATATCATAAAAATTTAAAAAATACTAGCATTAATCAATAATACTTTTGATTTTTGTAATTAATAAATCAATTGCGACAAAATTCATTCCACCTTCTGGAATGATTAAATGTGCATATTTTTTTGATGGTTCTATAAATTGTTCATGCATTGGTCTAACAGTGTGAAGATACTGTTCACAAACAGAATCTAAACTTCTGCCTCTTTCTTGCATATCACGTTTTAATCTTCTCATAAAACGTATATCACTATCTGTATCTACATAAACAAGAATATCACACATATTTCTGAGTTTCTCCTCGGCAAGAACAAATATTCCCTCTAATAAAATGACATCTCTAGGTTCAATTTTTTCAACATAACAACTTCTTGTATGGAGAGCAAAATCATATATAGGTTTCTCTATTGAGATATTATGTTTAAGCAGTTGTAAATGATTAACCAATAAATCAGTATCAAATGCAAATGGATGATCATAATTTGTTTTTGTTCTTTCTACCATTGACAAATGACTTTGATCTTTATAATAATCATCTTGTTTAATAATAACAACTTTATGATATCCTTTAAAATATTCATATAATTGTTGAGAAATTGATGTTTTCTCAGAAGCACTTCCCCCTGCAATTCCTATAATAATTGGCTGTTTCATACTTTATACCTTTCTTCCCATATCATTCATTTGAACAGGATAATCTATCTCAATATACAATATTTCCATCGGATGATTAGCCACCTCTACCAATTCCATATTCTCATTATAAATTTTACAAATATCCATAACAACATTCTCATGATGGGGTGAAAAGATTTCTACCTTGTCTCCTATCTTAAAATAATTACGTTGTTCTATCTTAGCTAACTTCTTCTCTTTATCATAATCTAAAACTCTTATAATAAACTCTTGTGTTGGATGTTCATCACGTAAATTAAACAATTGCTCATCCTTTGTAGGATGTTCATAAAAGAATCCATGACATAAAGCACGATTCGCTGCTTTATTTAATTCTTGACGATAAAAAGAACTATGTTGGAACAAATCAGGATCTTCGCAATAACAATCTATCAACTTTCGATATGTAGATACAACAGTTGCTATATAATGTAAAGATTTCATTCTCCCTTCAATTTTAAAAGAATCAACACCTAATTCAATTAACTCTCCTATATGATCAACTAATGACATGTCTTTACTAGACATACTAAATGGCATATCACCTTCTTGATTAACCAATTGTCCTTGATTATATAAATCATAATACCATCGACAAGATTGTGAGCATCCACCCCTATTCGCATCTCTACGACTTAAATAATTAGAAAGCATACATCTTCCAGAATAATGAATACACATAGCCCCATGTATAAAATATTCAATATCAATAGGAGTGTTTTTCATAATAACCTTTAAATCTTCATATGTCGTTTCCCTTCCTAAAACAACCCTATCCATTCCCATATCAGCATAAAATTGTATAGCTTTTAAATTTAAAGTTGATAATTGTGTGGAAACATGCACTTCTAACCTTAATTTTAAATCTTTAGCAATCTTCATAATATAAGGATCAGCAACAATAATTGCACTTACTCCAATTTCATCTAATTTTTTTAAATATTCTTCTATTCCCTCTAAATTATCTTGATGTAAGATAATATTACAAGTTACATGTATATGTGCTCCATACTGATTAGCAAACTCCACTGCTTCCTTTATATCATCAATAGTAAAATTAGAAGCTTGAGAACGTAATGAAAATTCTTTTCCTCCAACAAAAACAGCATCAGCACCATACATAATAGCTGTTTTTAATTTCTCCAAATTTCCTGCTGGAGCTAATAATTCAGGCTTTTTAACAATTTTTCTTTTACCATCAATGATTTCACTTATGTTTCTCATTATCCATCTTCCTCATATCTTCTAATTTATATACAGTTTGATCAAATAAAAAACCTCTATCTAAAGGTGTATTCAAACAATATAATAAATGCATATATTCTTTAATATCCTTATTATAACTTCCATTTTTATAACTCTTTAAAGCATCACTATATAATGAAGCAATCTCAATAGCTTCTTCATCTTTCATCATTAATGTCTCTATATACCAATAATCAAAATCACAAAGTTGATTTAATAAATCTAAAGTATATAATCTTGTATGTGAAAAAATATGAGTTCCTCTTCTATCCTCATAAATATGAAATTGATATGAAGATTGATGAGCTTGAATGATAAGATTTTCTTTTTTCGATATATCAAAAGAAAGTTGAGATGCTTCCTGATAATTTGAAAGTAATTCACGTTTTGTAGCTGCAATATACTCAACTCCATGTGCTTGTATCATTAAAGGAATTTGAACTTCCTTTTGTATAAAAAGTTGTTCTTCTAAAGGAATGACTTTGGAAACAAAAGCACTTGTTATTCCATAATCTTTTAAAGTATTTAATGTACAAGCATTTGTATTTAATGTTTCTGGTGAATACATCATATCAAAGTTATAATCATTCTCTTTAACAATTTGTAATATACCAAAATCTTGAAAAATAATTCCTTTAACATGAATATCATTTAATGATTGAATATAATCTTCAATTTCTTTCAATTCATGTTGATCATATAAAGCATTCATTGTTACATAAAATAAACATTGTGGATACTTTTCAATAATCTCACTTATTTCATCAAGCGAAAAAGTATATGGACTATGAAGTGAATATTTCCCACCTAATACAAAGATTTCAATCCCCATACTTACATAATCATATAAATATTCTTTTTTATTTAATGATAATACTAATTTCATTCTTTTTCCTTCCTTTTAATGACACAAATTCCATCTCCAATAGCATAATAATGGACTTGATAATCATTATGATTAAAAATCCAATCTTTAAATCTTTTAATTTTCTTAACTAATTGTTTTGTATTTCTATTTTTAATATGATCAATATCAAAAATCATACCATGAAAATCTAAATTATCAACAATAATGATGCCATTATCTTTAACAAATGGTACATATTTTTCAAAAAATTTCTGATATTGAGCTTTAGCAGCATCTATAAATAAACAATCATATGGTTGATATTGAAGATATTGAGGATCAAAAATTAAAGCATCATCATGATAAATAGAAATATCATTTTCTAAATGTCTTTCTTTAATATTCATAACAGCTTCTTGATATCTTTCATTATTTAATTCTATTGTATCAACTTTTAATCCATCAACATGTGTAACCATCATCATAGAAGAATATCCAATTGCTGAGCCAATTTCTAAGCATGATGAAGCATGGATTTCTTTTAAACATGAAATTAAAAAGAGTATTCCCTCTTTTTGCATAACAGGAATATTTCTTTTTAAAGCATCTAATTCAATTTCTTCAAATGTTTTCATGTTTAATACCATTTATTCTCTCTTACTGATTTATCATGTCCTTGATATGTTTCATTATAAATAACTGTTCCATCTTTTTTAGCAAAGAAAAATTCATATTTATGATGTGTATATTCAAGACAAGCTTTCATTGTATTTTCTGTAACAGTACTTATAGGTCCTATTGGTAAACCTAAATATTTATATGTATTATATGGTGAATCTGTTTGAGTTTGTTTTGTAGAAACTTTTACTCCTGTTTTTTGTAATGCATAATTTACAGTAACATCACTTTGAAGTGCCATCCCTTTATTTAAACGATTAACAAATACACCAGCAATCATAGGTTTATCTTTATCAAATAAAGATTCTCTTTCTACAACAGATACAAAAGTTAAAAATTCATGTGGAGTCATATCCATTTTCTTAATCTTTTCTTTATATGGAGAAAGTTTTTTATTCATCATATCTAAAGAAATTTTTGTCATATCTTCTAATGTAGGATTCTTATCTGTTATATAATATGTTTCAGGATATAAATATCCTTCTAATGGATACATTAATTTATTATCTAAAATATTTTCATCAATAAACCAATATTCTTTAATTAAAGATTGTAAATAATTTTTATCTGCCCATTTTTTGATAACTTCATCTTTAGATATATTTAATATCTTAGCAAACGATTCTGCAACTTGTGGGATTGTATTTCCCTCTTTAACAGTCAATTTTGATTTTAAAATATTTTTCATATCTGGATTATTAATAATTGTATAAATTTCAGATAATGACATATTTTTATTTAAAATATATGTATTTGCTTGTAAGTGTTCATATAAATGTAGTTTTAAAAATATTTTTCCACATAATTTATTATTCACTAATCCTGCTTCATCTAATGTATCAAGTATTTGACTAGGACCAGAACCATTTTTTATTTCAACAATAACCTCTTCATCTTGAGATGATACAGATGATATTCCACTGTTATAAAAAATAATACTTCCTATTATTAAAATAATCAGTGTTATACCTATTATAACTATGATTTTTTTCTTCTTCATAAAACGACCTCCATCTTTCATATTATAGGTTATTTTCTATAAATTATCAACATATCGCTCATTTTTACAAAAATACTTTAAAATAAAAAAACTGAATCTTAATTAAGATCCAGAAAAAATATCACGTCCATGAACCATACAAACAGGTTCACCAACCATATAATTAAAATGTGTTTCATAAAGAACACCTTTAGATTCATTTCGTTTTAATTCAAATGTTTCTAATGTTCCACCCTTTTGAGCTGCAACAACCAACCAACGATCTTCTAACAATATCATTGCTCTTGGTTTTTCATCAGTATCTACATATTCAATATATTCTAACTGTCCTGTTTCTTTATTCACATAAAAAGCAGCAACAGAATCATGTCCACGATTAGAAACCATTAAAATATCTCCTGCATCACTTAAAATAATATCTCCTGCAAGACTCTCTTTAGTATATTCATCTTTTGGATATGTATCAACTTCTTGTATAAAAGTCAAAGTTTCTTCATTGTATTGATAAACACAAATGGTATTTGATAATTCATTTAAAACATAAGCAAATTGTCCATCATTTGAAAAAATCATTTTCTTTGGTCCACTTCCAGGTTTTAAATGAATTGTTTTTTCTTCATTTCTTTCAAGTTTCCCTTTTTCTATAATATTATATAAGACAACTTCATCTGTACCTAAATCACATACATAAATATATCTATGATCAGGAGTTTCATCTACATAATGAGGATGTGCTTCTATTTGACGTTTAGGAACAGGCCCACTTCCAACATGTTTAATCGCTTGTGTAACTTTAACAATTTTTTGGTCTAATATAGGAATAACAACAACTTCTCCATTATAATAATCTGTTGCATAAGCATATTTTCTATTTTGATCAACAAATATACTCATATATGTTTTTCCTTTAAAATAAACTTTTGCAGCTAATCCAAATTGTAAATCCATTGCTGCATATTGAGATATACCTCCATCTGTATTACGTCCAGAATTATTTTTATATGCTACAAATACAAAACGTTCTCTTCTGAACATTGTTATTGGATCTGCTTCAGATTTAAATTGTTTTTTCTTTAAAATCTCTCCAGTATCTGTATCAATATGAAAAGCATAAACACCTCTTGTTAAACCATTTCCATAACTCCCTACAAATATAGGTGTTACATTTCTTCTATTTCCTAAAAAAATTGAACCAATCTTCATGTTTTATTATAACCTCCTTAAAACATATATATTACGTCTAAACTTTTATATAATAAAGAAAAAGTTCTTTAAGAACTTATTCCTCTTCATCTTGTGCTATAAAACTATTAAATACTTCTTCAATCATATCCCATTCTTCTGGTGTATCAACTGGGTATAAATGTCCATCTTCATCATAAATAGAAGAATACACTTGAGGTTCTTCTTCATTGGCATCATAATACAACACATATTTTTTTCCGTTTTCATCATTTTCAAATGTAAATAAAACTTCAAACTCTAATTCATTTCCATCATCATCAATAACTTGTATCTTTTCTACGTCCATTATATTATCTCCTTTGTCCATCCAAATATCCTTGTAAAATCTGCACAGCAGCCATTTTATCAATGACTTTCTTTCTTTTCTTTCTTGAAACATCAGCAAAAATAAGTTGATTTTGAGCAATAACTGTTGTTAGTCTTTCATCAACCAAAACAACCTCAACATCCATCATACGTTCAAGTCTTTCCTTAAAATCAATAGAGATTTGTGCTCTTTCGCCCAAATCTCCATTCATATGCTTAGGAAGTCCTAATACAATTGTATGAATATTGTTTTCTTCTACAATTTGTTTCACATGATATGCAGCACTCTTATAATGATTCTCCTTAAAATGATATGTTTCTACTCCATGAGCAATCATTCCAAGTGCATCACTCATTGCTATACCACACGTTCTAGATCCTAAATCTAATCCCAATATCTTTTCCACTTATTTTGACTCCAAGTAAAATTTCACTAATTCTTCAATAATTTCATCACGATCGATTTGTTGAATAATTGAACGTGCACCTTTATGACTTGAAATATAAGCAGGGTCATTAGAAATTAAATATCCTGCAATTTGATGAACTGCATTATATCCTCTTTCATCTAACGCTTGAGAAACAGTCATTAAATTAGAATGAATAACTTCTCTTTTGATTTCTTCTGAATTAAATAGACGTGTTTGTGTAAAATCCTTTGCCATTGTCACATACCTCCTGTCTATATAATCAATATTACACCATATTGAATAAAATTGCTAGTAAAAGCTTTAGAATAACGCTTTTATTTGTTCTATTGCTGTATCAATGAGCTCAGCAGATGCACATCCACCCTGTGCAAAATCAGGCTTTCCGCCACCTCTTCCACCAATAACAGTATTTATTGTTTTGATAATATCTCCTGCTTTATAACCACTTTGAACCATAGAAGGAGTCAACCCTACAAAATATGAAATCTTTTGAGAATTTTCACTTATCATAATAACAATACCATGATCTAATTGATCACGTAATTCAAAAGTCATTTGCTTTGATGTTGCTATATCTTTATTTTCTTTAACAAATAAGAATTGTACTCCATGAATATCTTCAATATTCTTAAATTTTTCCTTAGCTTCAATACTATTTAACTTATCTAAATATTGATCTCTTTGTTTCTTGATTTCATTCATTTCATCAACAAAATGATTTACTTTTTCAATCATTTCATTTTTATTTTTAATCTTTAAAATATCACTCACAGTTTGTAATGTTTCTTCATTTTTCTTTAATGCAACATAAGCCTTTTGAGCTGTAACAGCTTCAATACGTCTAACTCCAGAACCTACACTTTCTTCACTTTCAATTTTAAACAATCCAATTTGAGCACTGTTAGAAACATGGCATCCACCACATAATTCTTTAGAATAATCTCCAACACTTACAACTCGAACTTCATCACCATACTTTTCATCAAATAGTGCCATAGCTCCTGATTGCATAGCCTCATCTTTATTCATGACTTGAATATCAACATTTAAACCATTAAAGATTTGTTGATTCACTTGATCTTCAACTTGTCTCATTTGTTGTTCTGTCATTTTTTGTGGATGTGTAAAGTCAAAACGTAGTCTCTCATCATCAACATATGAACCAGCTTGTGAAACGTGATCTCCTAAAATGTTTTTCAATGCTTTTTGTAACAAGTGAGTAGCTGTATGATTATTTTGAATAAGTGAACGTTTATGAGTATCAACCATTAAAGTGAATTCATCTCCTATTTTCACTTGTCCTTTCATCACTTTTACAATATGTAAATGTTGTTGATGTGGTGCCTTACATACATGCATAACTTCCAATTCTGTGAATTCATTCAACATTTTTCCAGTATCAGCACATTGTCCACCCATTTCAGCATAGAAAGTTGTTTGATTTAAAATAACTTCACCTTTATCTGTAATTTCATCACATTTAACCCCATCTTTAAAAGTTGCTATAACCTTAGCTTTGATAGGTGTTGGTTGATAATGGAATACACTTGGAGTATCAAAAGCCATTAAATCAGGTTTTTGTGAACACATAGATTCAACATCACAACGTGCATTTCTTGCTCTTTCTTGTTGTGCTTTCATTTCTGCTTTAAATCCATTTTCATCAACTGTATATCCTAATTCTTCAGCAATCTCTACTGTTAATTCTAATGGAAAACCATATGTATCATATAACTTAAAAGCATCTGTTCCATTTAATTCTTTATTTTTAGTCTTTGATAACATTTGATTTAATAATTTTTCACCATTGGCTAATGTTTTATGAAAAGCTTCTTCCTCTTTTTTCACTAATCCACTCACATAATCTGCCTTTGATGGTAAATAATCATAAAAATCTTTCATTATATCAGCAACTACATAAACTAATTGATACATAAAAGAATGATTAATTCCAATTTTTTTACCAAAACGAACAGCACGTCTTAAAATTCTTCTTAAAACATAACCTCTACCAGCATTGTCAAATAAAGCACCATCACTTAAAGCAAAGGTAACAGTACGAATATGATCAGCAATAACACGATATGCCATTTTATTATCAGCATATTTTACATCTGCTATTTTTTCAGTTTCATGTATAATTGGCAAGAAGAAATCTGTATCAAAATTTGTTTCTCCACCTTGAATAATACTGACCAATCTTTCTAATCCCATACCTGTATCAATATTTTTTTGTGGCAATTCTTTATAATCTTTTCTATCAATAGCTGGATTACAATCATATTGAGAAAATACAACATTCCATACTTCTATGTAACGATCATTTTCTAATTCTTCAAAGAATAACTTTTCTCCCAAACCATCAGGATCATATTTTTCTCCACGATCATAAAAAATTTCTGAATCAGGTCCTCCAGGTCCTTCTCCTATTTCCCAAAAGTTACCATCTGTTTTTAAAATATGTTTTGGATCAACATGACACACCTCAGTCCAAATACGATATGCTTCATCATCATCTGTATAAACTGTAATATATAATTTTTCTTTATCAAATCCAATCCAATCTGGACTTGTTAAAAATTCCCATGCAAAAGGTATAGCCTCTTCTTTAAAATAATCACCAATAGAAAAATTTCCTAACATTTCAAAAAAAGTATGATGTCTAGCTGTTTTTCCAACATTTTCAATATCATTTGTACGAATAGACTTTTGCGCATTCGCAATTCTATGACATGCAGGTTTTTCACTTCCATCAAAATATTTTTTTAATGCCGCCACCCCAGCATTAATCCATAAAAGTGTTGGATCATTATGGGGAATTAATGATGCTCCAGGTTCAATCATATGTCCCTTTGATTTAAAAAAGTCTAAAAACATTTGTCTTACTTGATTTCCAGTTAATTGTTTCATTTTATCCTCCTTCAAAATAAAAAGTCATTCCTATTAAGGAACGACTTATATCGCGGTACCATCCTTGTTCATAATAAATATTATTATGCTCTCTAAGTCAATAACGCTGACTAAGCGTTGATGTTTACATCACTCTCCAAAGTAGCTTTCTTTACATTCTTTTAGAAATTTACACCATCCATTTCCTCTCTATAAAAAGAATTATAAATACTTTTCTTTCTCCACGATTTGACTTTAACATTATAACTGATATTCATAATAAATTCAAGATATGTATTCTTTTTCATAAGAAAAAGGCTTATTTCTTTGTTTCATCTTCTAAATCATTTTGAATTCTTTCTTGTTGTTTCTGAGCATCTTTATAATGTTCACATTGTGATTGTGTATTATCATATGAAGAAGAACGTATAGTTAAGAATAAAACAAAAAGAACAATAACTACCAAAAGTATAATCATTATTTTTTTCATCATTTATTTCTCATCCTTTTCAATATCATATGACCAATCTTGTATTCCACCTAAGTCATAAACATCTGTATATCCTAAGTCAGTAATTTTGGCATATGCTTCTTTACTTCGTCTACCACTTCGACAATAAATAACAATCTTTTTATCTTTTGAAGGAACTTTTGATTGAAAATCGCTTTCTATTGTCCCTAAAGGAATTAACATAGAATGAGGAATATGTCCTTCTTTGTATTCATCTACTTCTCGCACATCTACCAAAACAAAATCTTCTTTATTTTGAAGCATTTGATAAACAGTTTCCCCTTCAATAGAACGAATATCTGTCTTTGCTTGACAGGCACTACATATTATAACTACTATCAACAATAATAAATGATAAATTTTTTTCATGCTTTCACCTCATCAAATATCATAACATAAAACCAAATGACTTTCTATGATAGTGCAAAACAATTTAAAACTCTATTTATAAAATAAAAAGCATAGCCACCAAAGTTAATACCATATCCTTAATTAAATTATCATCTTGACACTTTATATTGTCTTCTATAAAAAACAAGATTCCAATAACAAGATAAGGTCCTATACTTCTTAATACAAAACTAATAACATTTATTTCATAAATAAGATGATATTGCCAATAAAAAAAATTTATAAATACAGTTCTTAAAATAAAATAATATCTCATACAACTCATAAAATATTTACATATGAAAATGATGACTTTGCTTTCACTTTTTAAATGCTTATATTTAAAAAATGAAATAAGGAAAACAATAGGAATAACAATAAAATGATAAATAAAAATTAATTTTTTAACTGAAATTAAACATAAAATTTTTATTGTAAAAAGCATAAGAGTTATAAAAATAACAATTGCACAATCTATTAAAAACATAAAGCTATCCTCTTTTATAATTTTGCTACTATATAGTAGCATATTATGAATAAAAATGCAATTATTTGGTAGCATAATAATGAGGTGTAATTATGCAATTTAAACGATTAGAGGATTTACGTATTGATAATGATAAAACACAAGCAGATATAGCAAAATATTTAGGTTGTCAAAGAGAAGTTTATCGCAGATATGAAAAAGGGACAAGACAAATTCCAGTTGATTTTTTAATTCAATTATCTGTTTTTTATAATGTCAGCATTGATTACATTCTTGGCTTAACTGATGAAAAAAAACCTTATCCTAAAAAGAATAAAGTTTCTATAAAAAAATCTCATTAAATATTTATGAAGGAAGGATTTTATATATAAATTGAATTAAGTATCGATCAAAGAATAATGCTATAACAGTTGTTCCCACATTAAAAATAGTATGCATATTTGCTATTTGAGTCATCATGAGATGAGGTGTAAGCATAGATACCCATTCTATAAATGGTGTACACAGACAAATCAATGTAAATAAGATTGCTCCAAAAATATTAAGAAGAAGATGAAAAAGAGCTAATTGTTTACCACTTCTACTTCCAGATAAAGATGCTAAAAAAGCTGTTATACATGTTCCAATATCAAAACCAAAAATAATATATGTTGCTTTTTCTAATGATATTAAATTCATTTTAGCAAGACTTTGTAAAATTCCTATTGAAGCAGAAGAACTTTGAATAATGGCTGTAAATATGATTCCCACAAATATACCTAATATTGGATATGATAGCCATTGTAACAATGATAAAAAAAATGATGAATCTTTTAATGGCATAAGAGAAACAGACATGATTTCTAAACCCATGAATAATATTCCAAAACCTCCAATAGTCTCTCCTGTATAATTCATTTTTTCTTTTTTAAAAAAAACAAACATAATGACTCCAATAAAAGCTAATAAAGGTGATAAAGTACCTACATCTAAAGCCAACATTTGTCCTGTAATTGTTGTACCTATATTTGCCCCCATCACAACCCATATTGCATTTTCTAATGGCATCAAACCACTATTTACAAATCCAATTAACATCACAGTCATAGCTGATGAACTGTGAATTAAAGCAGTTACAACTATACCAGTAAAGACAGCTTTCCATTTATTATAGGTCAGTTTTTTTAAAATCATTTCTAAATGATTTCCTGCAATCTTCTCTAATCCTCCACTCATCATATTCATTCCAAAGAGAAAAAGAGACAATCCACCTATCATGCCTAACATATCTTGAATCTTCATAATATCTCCTCATCTCAATCTATGAATTAAGATAACAAAACATGCTATGTTTTCTTTATGATGAAGATTGATGAAAAACAAGTTGTTTTATTTTTGTGAAAAATTGTAAATCTTTTAATAATTGAAAAATAAAAAGACTGTATGAAAGAAATAATGGAGAAAAAATCATTCCTACTAAACCAAAAAGATCTCCAAAAAATGTTAAAGCAATAAATAAAGCTATTGGATGTAATTGAATACATTTTGAAAATAAATATGGTTGTAAATAAGATGATTCTAAATATTGTAATACAACCACAGCAATAAAAGCTCCATATCCTAATTCTGGATTGATAAAATACTCATAAATAATAACTGGTATTCCTCCTATATATGGTCCTATATAAGGGATTAAATTGGTAATTGATAAAAATAAGGCTAACCATATAAAATACTTTGGATCAATAAAAAAGAAAGGGATTAAACATAGAAAAAAGAAAAATAAGAAGTCTAGCACTAAAGATTTCATAAATTGATATGTTAATATCTTAATCTTCTTTAAGGTTTGCATACATAAACCTTGTTGTCTAAAAGGAATAAAAATAATACATTTTTCTATTAAATGTAAATTATCATAAGAAAGATAGAAAGAAATCCCCATTGCTAATAAGATATTTGTAAACCAATAAATCAAAGACTGTGTCCAGCCATTTAAAAGATCAACCAAATAATCTAAAACTTGATATTGTTTTAAAAATTGAATAATTGTTTCAAATATAGGATTGAGTTTTAAACGTCCTTGACAATATTGATTATAAAAACTTAAACACTGATCCACAATATAAGGAGCAATAAAATAACATGCGATAATAAAAAATAATGATAAAGACAAATACAGATGAATAACTACTACTTTTCTATTTAATCTATCATTTGTAAAGTAATCTATTAAAGGATCTAATAAAAAATGAAAAAACAATGCTATTATTAAAGGAAAGAAAAGATTAAAAATATATAACAATCCCTTTTGAATTTGAAATAATGAAAATACATAATACATCAATATAAGAGCTATACTATAAATGATTATTCTTTTTGCTAGTTCTATTCTGTTCATAAAACAACCCCTTTATATAAAAAGGACTAAAATTTAGTCCTTTGTACTTCTTAAAGCTGTTCTTTAATAGCCTTTTTTGCCTTATGAACAGAATGTTCAATATCATTAGCACAAGGCATATCACTCATAAAAATCATTGCTGCTGCAACAATCCCAGCTGAGAAAAAAGCAACTGTTAGTTTAGACATGGTGTCTCACTCCTTTAAAAGTACATTCTTATTATGTGCTTTTTATTCAAAATCATACACAGAAATATCATCATTTGATAATAATTTTTGTTTTAAAGTTGTGCGTCTTTTCTCATCATGATTATTTGTAATGCCATATCCAAATGCTTGATGATTACCTAAAATAAATAATGATTGTTTTGCTCTTGTTAAACCTGTATAAATTAAATTTTTTCTTAACATAATATAATAATCTTTTAAAATTGGCATAATCACAATTTTAAATTCATTACCTTGTGATTTATGAATACTCATACAATAAGCATGAGTAATAGTATAAAACTCATTTGATGTATATTCTACATATTCACCATCAAAATTAACAATAAGAGTATCAGTTAAAAATTCAAAATTATCTTTATAACATATTTCTTCTAAAATACCAATATCACCATTAAAAACATTATCATCTATACGATTTTTAAGTTGTAAAATCTTATCTCCCTCTCTAAAAATACGCTTACCTACTCTAAGTTCATTTTTAAAACCATCTTGAGGATTAAGCAATTCTTGTAAACAATCATTGAGTGCATCAATTCCTGCTACACCATTATACATGGGAGCAAGAACTTGAATATCATTAGCATCATAACCTTCTTGTATCGCTTTGGATACTAAAATTTTAACATTTTTAACAACATCATAGGGTACACATGATTGAAAATGGATATCATGATATTGAAAAAATAAATTTTCATCATATTGATCATTTCTAATACTATGAGCTAACTGAATAATACCACTTTCTTGTGATTGACGGTATATATGATTTAATTGAATAGTTGGTACTAATTGACTTTCTAATAAATCTTTTAAAACATGTCCTGGTGATACTGAAGGAAGTTGTTGATCATCACCAATGATTAAAACCTTTGTTACTCTTTGAGAAGCTTCTAAAAGATGAGAAAATAAAAGTGTATCAACCATTGAAAACTCATCTATAACCAATAAATCAACATTCAAAGGATGAGAAGCATCAACTGCAAATGTATTGGTATGTAAATCCCATTTTAATAATCTATGAATAGTACAAGCTTCTAATCCTGTAACTTCACTTAATCTTTTGGCTGCTCTTCCTGTTGGAGCAACAAGAGCAATACTTTGATCAGGATTTAATTGCATAAACAATTTGATAATAGCTTTGACAATTGTTGTTTTTCCTGTTCCTGGACCTCCTGTTAAAATCATTGCTGATTGTTGCAAAAACAAATAAATTGCTTCTTTTTGTAATTCATCATATTGAATAGATAAACTTTCTTCTAATTGTTGAATGAGAATATTGATTTCCTCTTCTTCATAAACATATAAAGGAACATTTAACCATCTTTTAAAAGTTCTAGAAATCATTTTTTCACTTTCATACAAATCATAAGGATAATATTTATCAACATCCTGAATAATTTTATTTTCTTCAATGAGTTCATCTAATTTATCTTGAAAAGTATCATATCCAATTTGTGGTATATAACGGTGAAAATTCTTATAAATATAATCATAATCATGATATGTACTTCCATCTTGAAAACAAATTTCTTTTAAAGCATAAAGAATAGCAGCTTTAATTCTATTTTCATCAACAGGATCCACACCTATTTTTAAAGCTAAGTCATCTGCTGTTTTAAAACCAATTCCATCTATATCATCAATTAATTGATATGGATTATTTTGTAGAACATCTAAAGTTCTTTCTTGGTAAACAGCTTGAATTAATGCTAAATGTTTTGTACTAATTCCATAACCCATAAAAAAAGATAAAACTTCTTGATCAAAATCTTGAGAAGATAAAACTTCTACTATTGTTTCTCTTTTCTTTTCATTCATACCTCTTACTTGATCTAAAACATGTTTATCCTCTTTTATTTGGCTAAGTGCATCTTTCCCCAATGTTTCCACAATAGCAGTTGCCTGTTTTTCTCCAATTCCTTTAAATAAAGAACTTGATAAATAACGAATAACTTCACTTTTATCATCTGCCAAAATAATTTCATAAGACTTGATTTGAAATTGTTTACCATATTTAGGATGAATAATATATTCACCTTGAAAACGATATTTATCTTGAGGATTGACATAACTCATATATCCCGTTGCTAAAATAGGTTTATCCTCTTGTTCTGTATCAATAGTACAAACAATAAACTTTGTCTCTTCACTATAAAAACGAACATGTTTAATAATTCCAATATATTCTAACATTATAAATATGTAATCTCCTTATTATCTTTATAAACTTTTTCAATTGTTCCTCCACCTAAACATATTTCACCATCATAAAAAACAGCAGCTTGTCCTGGTGTTACTGCTTTAATAGGTTGATTAAAAGTAACATATACAGCTGTTTCATCAATAAAATGAAGAGAAACATCATTATCTTTTTGACGATATCTAAACTTAGCAGTACAACTTAATTCTCCTTGTGGTTTCACTTGTGATACCCAATTCACATCAGTAATCAAAGCTCCTTCACTCATTAACCATTGATTTTGATCACCTTGACACACATATAAAATATTATGATCATATTCTTTTCCTACAACAAACCATGCATCTCCTGGTCCTCCAATATTTAAACCTTTTCTTTGTCCAATTGTATAATACATGATTCCTTGATGTTCACCTACAACTCTTTGTGTTTCTATATCAACCATTTTTCCAGCTTTAGCAGGAATATAATTCTTCAAAAACTCTCTAAAATCCCTTTCACCAATAAAACAAATTCCTGTACTGTCTTTTTTATGAGCGACTGGTAATTTTAAATTTTCAGCTAATTTTCTCACTTCTGGCTTTGTTAAATGTCCAATTGGAAATAAAGAAGATTGCAATTGCTTTTGATTTAATTGACACAAAAAATATGTTTGATCTTTATTACTATCAATACCTCTTAGCATTATTGAATCTTGATTTTGATAATGCGCTACACGAGCATAATGTCCTGTAGCTATATAATCAGCATCTATTGATTTTGCATAATCTAAAAAAGCTTTAAATTTAATATGCTTATTACATAAAATATCAGGATTAGGTGTTCTTCCTTTAGTATATTCTTCTAAAAAATATGTAAAAACATGATCCCAATATTCTTTTATAAAATCTACACGTCTTAATTCAATACCTAAATGTTCTGCCACTTTTTTAGCATCATTATAATCTTTTTCTTGGGGGCAAATATCATCATTATTTGTAGGATTACCTAAAATATCATTATTTAATGAAGAATCCCAATTACGCATAAATACCCCAATGACTTCATATCCTTGTTCTTTTAATACATATGCAGCAACTGCACTATCAACTCCTCCACTTAATCCTAAAACAACTCTTTCTTTCATAAAAAACCCTCCTTTTGCCTTTATATTCTATCACTTTACGACACGATTATAAAGAAAAAAGTATAAAAAGATAAATACAACTTGTGATAAAAAAATAATCATTTTATAATATAAACAAATCATATGAAAGAGGTTAGTTTATGGAAGATGAATTTATTTTTCAAGTTTTAGAAATTGTTACTGAAATTCCTAAAGGAAAAGTAGCTAGTTATAAACAAATTGCTATTTTAGCAAATAGAAATAAAAATGCTCGTTTAGTAGGCAAAATTTTATCTCATGCCTCTTTTTATGGTCAATATCCTTGTCATCGTGTTGTTAATAGTATGGGAAGATTAGTTCCTCATTGGCATGAGCAAAAAGATTTATTATTACAAGAAGGTATTTTGTTTAAAGAAAATGGATACGTTGATATGAAAAAATGTCAATGGCAAACAAAAAAAGAATAAATATTGAAAACAAAAAAGTTGAGATACTCTCAGTATTTCAACTTTTCTTTATTATTTCAATTTAGACATTGGTAACATTGCAGCTCCAATAGCACCACAATCTTCAATTTCTGTTTCAAGCAATGGAATATAACCTCTCATACCAACATGTATTTTTGCATTAAATTGTTCAACTAAACGATTTAAGAAATAACGTTTAGATTTCATAACACCACCACCAATAACAAAGCAATGTGGATCAACTGTATGAGCAATATTAGCAAACATAGTCGCTAATTCACTAACACATTCATCAACAATACCTTGTGCAGTTACATCACCTTCATCAGCTAATCTGAAAACATCACCAGCATGACTCACTTTATCTTCACCTAAAAGTTCTTTTCCTTTTCTAGTTATAGCTGTTCCACTAGCTTCACCTTCAACAGCACCAGGATTTAAACCTCCAAATTTATATCCATTATTTTTAACAATAATATTTCCAATTTCTCCAGCATGACCTCTACCACCAGAAACAAGTTGTCCATTTACAATAAATGCCCCTCCAATTCCAGTAGAAATTGTTACATAATAACAACTAGGTTTTCCTTTTCCTGCTCCAAGAATGGCTTCTGCTAACCCTGCAACATTAGCATCATTATCAATAAATACAGGTAAATTAAATCTTTCAGATAATTTTTCACAAATTGGATAATTCTCAAATCCTGGTAAATTTGTTGCCATAATCATCACACCATTAACTGTGTCAACTGGTCCAGGAACACCAATCCCAATCCCTTCTACATTTTGTAAACCATTACAAACTGTACAATCTAAACTTTCAATTTGTCTAATAATTTTAGCACAAACAAAGTCAGGTCCATTTTCTCTTTCAGTTGCATCTTTTACTTCACTATATGATTGTCCATTTTCATCTACTAAAAGAGTTCTTACATTTGTTCCACCTAAATCAATTCCAATATAGTATTTCATTATAATGATTTCCTCCTTATATATTTACATTATACAATAAATGATATCACTTTCAAAGTTGATTTTCATAAAAAATCTTTCTTTTTATATCCTCTAAATTTTGTGGCAATGGTGAGGTTATTATTTTATCTTGTAAATATTTTAAACAGCCTATTGGTTTAACAAAGCGAATTTGATAAGCATGTAAAAATTGATATGATAAATGAAATTGCTTTTTTATTTTCTTATTCAGTTCAAAATCACCATATTTACTATCCCCAATAATTGGATGTCCTACACTTGCAAGATGTACTCTAATTTGATGTGTACGTCCTGTTATTAATTTGACTTTTAATAGAGAAAATTGATAATTGGTTTGTACTTGTTCTACTATTGTATGCATCATTAATGCTCCTGGTGTACTTTGAGAAACAACCTTAACTAATGATTGGTTTTCTTCCTTTTTCATATATCCAATTAAATCTGATGAACTCATATTTCCCTTGCAAATTGTTAAATATGTTTTATCAATACAATGACGTTTCTTCATCATTTCATTTAAGTCTTGCAAAGCTTTCATAGTTTTTCCAAAAATAACAATTCCACTTGTATTACGATCCAAACGATGAACAGGTCCAGGAACAAAACCTAAATCTTGATAAGGATCATATTCTTTCTTTTGATAGAGATATGTTAAAACTTGATGAGATAAAGTATTTATATCTTCTTCTTTATCTTCATGAACCAATAATCCTGCTGGTTTACTAACCACTAAAATATGTTGATCTTCATATAAAACATTAAATTCTATTTTTAGATCAAATATAGTTTGTGGTTTTGTATATTCTTGAAACTTATCCTCATACAAAAACAATGAAACAATATCATTTTCTTGTAAAATATAATTTTCTTTAATTTTCATTCCATTGACTTTTACATCTTTTTTTCTCAACATTTTATAAATGAGTTGTGGAGGAGCTTGACATAATAATTTCTTTAAATATTTATCAATTCTTTGATTTGCATGATTTTTATCAATAACTAATGTTTTCATTTTCATTCACCATCGTTTATTATACATAATTTAAAAATAAAAATATACAAAAAATGGCTGAAAGCCTTTACATAAATAAAAAATTTGATATAATTATATTTGTTAAGTGGTACTCACTTAATCATACCCCCCTATTATCACCCTAACGTGTAAATAATAGAGAGATAAAGAAAGTATGCTCCCCCGCGTGCTTTCTTTTCTTTTTGTGGTATAATAAAGATAGGAGTGAGAAAAAATGGAAAAAGAGTTAAAGAGTCAGGTCATTTATGATGGGAAAATATTAAAACTAACACGTGATGAAGTTGAATGTGAAAATGGACTACATGCTTATAGAGAAGTTGTTCATCATCACGGTGGTGTATGTGTTCTTGCAGTTAAAGAAAATCAAATTATTTTAGTCAAACAATTTCGTTATCCAAATAGAATAGAAACTTTAGAAATACCAGCTGGAAAGTTGGAAAAAGATGAAGAACCTAAAATTTGTGCATTCAGAGAATTAGAAGAAGAAACAAATTATCGTGCTAAAGATATGAAAAGAATTATGAAAGTCCTACCTTCACCAGGTTATACAAGTGAATGGTTATATTTGTATGAAGCTATTGATTTTCAAGAAGTTAGTGATTCCTTAGATGGTGATGAAGATGAGTTTATTGATATTGTTCATATGGATATCGAGGAAGCTTATCAAAAAGTTCTTAATGGTACCATTGTTGATGCTAAAACAGTTATAGCTATTATGTATGCCTATAATCAAAAAGTATTATAAAAAACTATAACATTCATAGATAAACTATGAAATATTATAGTTTTTTTACATATCTATATGTATTGAAGGAGAAATTCTCTGGTTTACTTTTTCTTTCATTGTTTTAATAGAAATTTTACTGTTTTGATAACCATAGACACCATGTTGTTTAGCTAATTCATCAGTATAATCTTTTAAACGATAAACTGTAAACCCATATCTTGTTCCAATAATATTTCTTTGATTTTCTGCATAAAAATGATTGACAAGAGGTGTTAATGTTATATTTTCAATATTCACTTTACCATTATCTTTCTTAAAATCAAAAGATAACATACCTCCTAATTGTGTTTCTTCTTCCAACATACCACTTATAAAATTCCCTAAACTATAAGCAACTAATGTCTTATGTCCATCTTTTCCATCTAACCATTCAACAGATTGTAAAGTATGAGTATGTGTACCAATAATCACATCAACACCTAAATCTGTTAAATATTGTGCAAATTTCTTTTGAAAATCATTAGGTTTTGTATCATATTCTTTTCCCCAATGACAAGAAACAACAATAACATCACTCACTTTTTTAGCTCTTTCAACATCCTCTTTCATCTTTGTTTTATCAAAATTATTATAACGATATTCACTTGGCTTTTGATCATAATTAACATATTGATTATATGATAATAAAGCAATACGTATACCATTTTTTTCAATGACTGGTACCTTTTTTTGCTCTTCTTTTGATTGATATAATCCAATATATTTCATATCTTTATATCTTTTAAAAAGTTGAATAGAGTGATCAACCGCTTTTTCGTTCATATCAAAAGCATGATTTGTAGAACCATTAACAATATCAAAACCTAATTCATGTAATGTTCCAGCCATTTCATCTGGCGTATTAAATAATGGATATCCAGAATATTTAAAATTTCTTCCACCTAAAATTGTTTCTTGATTAATAAAAGAAACATCAGCTTCTTTAATATAAGATTGCATATGAGTATAATATGGTAAAAATTCATATGTTTCTCCTTGCTTGGCTTTATCAATAAGCTGTTTATGCATAATGTTATCACCAACAGCTAAAAATGAAACTTTTTCTTCTTCCTTTTTTGTTTCTAATGGAAGAGAAGGACTTTGGCATCCTACAAGAAGCATCATGACTAATAATAATTTTATTTTTTTCATTGTGATTGCTCCTTTTCCATATATTCTTCTAATGTCAATCCAGTATCATGAAGTTTTTTTGCTAATTCTTTTCCTACATATCGCATATGCCATGGCTCATACCCATAATTTGTTATGGAAACTTTGTCTTGAGGATATCTTAAAATGAAACCATATTTATATCCATCACTGACAATAAACTTTCCAATAGGTGCTTGAGCAACCTTTTCACTCAAACGATCTCCTGTTAATTGATTTGAAACATCAATAGCTAATCCTAATTGATGTTCACTTCTTCCTGGATATGCACTATATTGTGATGCATATTCTTCACCATAGATTTGTACTTGTCTTTTCCAATATAATGATTGTGTTTCATTTGTACGATATCCAGAAATAGCATAACATTTTATTCCTTTATCTTGAGCAGATAAATAAAACTCTTTATAAGCTTGAGCAGCCTCTTTTCTTAATTGTTGATGACTATCAATAACATTAACCAAATCATCAGGAATCCATCCTTTTGGAATTTGATGCGTTTTATTTACTAATGAAGTTACGTCTTCAGGATTTTTAATTGTTGTAGCTTGAATACTCTTTGGACTATAAATCCCATTTTCATACATTTTAACAATATCTATTGTTAATGTTTGTTTTTCATTTGAATCAGCCTTTTTATATACAACTTGATATGTTCCTAATTGTGAAGAATCTATGGAATTATATTGAATATCTTCTTGATCATCATTTCCACTAATATAAGATAAGTAATCAATTTGACTATTTTGAGCTAATTGTATTCTTTGATGT
Source organism: uncultured Erysipelotrichaceae bacterium (assembly GCA_910588075.1). Taxonomy (GTDB): domain Bacteria; phylum Bacillota_I; class Bacilli_A; order Erysipelotrichales; family Coprobacillaceae; genus MGBC163490. The sequence goes on from CAJUOS010000012.1 coordinate 24,313, forward strand.
TTTAGCTTTAAAGGTTCTTTTTCTATTTTTTGCATCGAAGAACATCCACTCAATAGTATTATTCCTAACAAATATATACATATCTTTCTACTTATATTTTTAAAACTCACAATTCTACCTCCTTTATACTTCAATTTATAGGATAAACCAAGAATGTATATATTATGTATAGCAAATGTATCACTCTTGTATCTTTTTATAAAATACTTGTTTATCTTATAAAAATACCTATTTGAGAATAAGCATTATCTATGACATAAAATTTCTTCATATATACTTTTTCTAAGCCTAAATATTTTATACAAAAATTTGTTATGTCTACTGAAAATAAAACATTTCCATTTATTAAAAACTGATATATTTTCTTTGTTTCACAATCAATCCAGAATTCAAGATAATAATCCTGATTATTATCTTTACAAACCAATTTAACATTCCATAAAGAAACATGATTTTTAGGATTTGAAACATCACTATACATAATCGTTTCAAAGCCTGTATATTCAATAGAATGACTTATATTTATATCAGGAATAACTTTTAACGTTTGTAAACTTTTGATTTCTCTTAATAAATTTTTATTTAACATTGTCTTATTTTCATCATTTAAAACTTCACGATGTGATGAAGAAACAATATGACTATCTTTATTATACTTTGATAAAAAATCAATTTTTTCCTCTAATTTTAAATTACTTTTTTCTATTGGTCTATTTTCATGTTCTAAATCTTCAATATAAACTTTGTTTAAAAGTCTTTCATCATTAAATTGATGAAAAATTGTAGGAGCAATAACAATCAAAAATAAAATAATAAACATACTTATAAAAACACATATCTTTTTACCTTTCATCATCATATTCCTCCTCAAAGTCCAATGTTATTCTTGTTCCTTGATCAAGATGACTTTCAAAATAAATTTTGGCATGATGAACATGTAATATTTCTTTAACAATAGCTAAACCTAATCCTGCTCCTCCTTGTATACGACTTCTTGATTTATCTATCATATAAAAAGCTTCCATAATATGAGAAATTTCTTCTTGTGGCATACCTCTTCCATTATCACTTATAATAATAGTATAACCATTTTTTACTTTTTTCCCCATAATTTCAATTTTTCCATGATAATCTGTTGCTTTAGAAGCATTATCAAGTAAATTAATAATGACTGTTTTCATTAAATCAGGTTCTAACATAACATATCCATCTTCTATATCTATTAATACCTCAATATCTTTTTTTGATATAAAAAATTCTTCTTCAATTCCTTTTAAAAAATCTGGCATAAATACTTTTAAAAATGTAAAATCATGATTTTTTAAAACAATTAAATCCAATAACTTCATTGATAAACTCTCTAACCTTTTTCCCTCTTTAACAATATGATCAGCATAATGAATGATTTGTTCTTCTGGTAATCTTTTAGACCTTATCATATCACCATACCCTATGATTGTTGTTAGAGGGGTTTTTAATTCATGAGCAAAATTCCCTACAAAAAGAGATTGTTTTTCAGCATTCTCTTGTATTTCATTCATTGATGTTAATAATCTATCTGACATCACATTAAAATCTTTAGTTAATTGAGCAATTTCATCATCACCTTTAATTTGAATAGGCTCAAAGTTATTATCTAATGTTATTTTCTTGGTTATAAGAGAGAGATTTTTAATCGGTGATACTAGCCATCTTGTTACAATATAAATAAAAATAGCACTTATCATTAATAAAATAATTGAATAAAATAAAAGGATTTGAAATTGTTCATCACGATTATGAAAAACGGAAGTAATTTCTCTTTTATTTTCAACAAATATTTCATCTGAAAATGGCTTTGTTGTATAAATATAATAATGTCCTTTTTCCTTAACAATACGATAACATTGTTTTTTTATGGTTAATTCATCTATAAAGTGATCTTTATTAGAAAAACTTCCATCCATATAAATAATTTTACCTTCTGTATTTCTTAAACAAAATAAAATATTTGTATCATTTTGAATAGTTATATCTTCTAAAAAATTAATCATATATTCAACATCAACTATATATTTAAATGATATATCATAAAAGAATAAATTGTTGAGTATTGATGAAATAATATCATTTTCATGATAAGCATTTTCAACTTCTCTTTCCAATGTTGCATGAAAACCACTTTCAATCAACATATAACTTCCAATAGAAAAGCATGACATTGTAATAACCATGATACTAAAATAAAGTTTCCAAAAAAATTTCATTCTTCCACTTCCAATCTATATCCAATTTTATAGACGGAAACAATTCTATGTTCTAAACCACATTTTTTTCTAACTCTTTGAATATGTAAATCAACTGTTCGACTATCTTCTAAATACATTTCATGCCAAATTGTTTCATAAATTCTTTCTCTAAATAATGCTATATTTTTATTTTGTAAAAATAATAATAAAATATCATATTCTTTATGTGTCAGATTAATTAACTCTCCTGACTTTGTCACTTTACGTGATAATGTATCAACACAAATATCATCTATGTATAAATATCTTGAAAGTTTATGATAACGTCTTAATACTGTTTCAACTCTTGCTAATAATTCAATAATTTCAAATGGCTTCACAATATAATCTTCACCACCAAGTTTTAAACCTTTCACTCGATCATTCACATCACTTTTGGCAGTTAAAAATATAACAGGTATATGTAAGGGACGAATATATTCCATTAAATCAAATCCACTCATGTATGGTAACATGACATCTAAGATAATTAAATCAAAACTTTGATGATCCAGTAAATCAATCACTTGTTGACCATCATATGCACATATACAAAAATATCCAGCATCACTCAAGTTTACTTTTACAAGTTCAGAAATATGTCGATCATCTTCTACAACCAATATTCTATTCATTTCTACATCACCCCTTTTTATTTTACATCAAAAATGTATCATTTTTGTATCTTTTCTTTTAGTTTTCAATAAAAAAAGGATATTATTGAATATCCTTTAAAACTTTTTGAACAGTTTTGTTAAAATCTTCAAGATTAACCTCATACCAATGAACATCAAACTGATTTTTAAACCATGTATATTGTCTTTTAGCATATTGACGAGAATGTTTCTTGATATTTTCATAAACTTCATCTTGTGATATATGTCCTTCAAAATAATCAAACCATTCTTTATAACCAATAGCTTTCATGCTTTGATGTGTTCTTTTTAATCCTTTTTGATATAATTTTTTGACTTCATCTTCTAAACCTAAATCTCTCATTATATCAACACGATGGTTAATACGTTCATATAAAATATCTCTATCTAATGTTAATCCTATAAAATAAGCATTATAAAGACATATATGTTGTTGGGAAGCAACTATATCACTTTTCTTTTGTCCAGTTTCTTCATATATTTCAATAGCTCTTAAAACACGTTGACGATTATTAGGATGAAGAACCTTAGCACTTTCTTCATCAATAGACATTAAATGTTGATACAAAGATAAATTATCATAATCTTTGTATTGTTCTTTTAATGTTTTATGATTATCAGATGTCTCACTAAATTCATAATCATATAAAGCAGCTTTAATATATAAACCTGTTCCTCCAACAATAATAGGAATCTTCCCTCTTGATATAATATCATTTATTTTTTCTCTTACAGTTTCTTGAAAATCTTTAACACTGTAATTTTGTTGTGGTTCAAGAATATTAATACAATGATGAACAATACCTTCCATTTCTTCTTGAGTTACCTTTGCAGTGCCAATATCCATTTCTTTATAAATTTGCATAGAATCACCACTAATAATTTCTCCATTTAATTTCTTAGCTAATTCTACTCCCATTTTTGTTTTTCCCACACTCGTTGGTCCAATCACAACAAGTACTCTAGTCGTCATCATCTTTATTTAATCCTAGTATACTATAAAAAATAGAAATAAATATTGAACAAAGTATTGTCAGGGAAAAAGATTGAATTTGAAAATCTGGTGATAATACATCAACTGCTAGATTTAAAACAAAGCCATTAATGACCAATTGAAATAATCCTAATGTCATAAAAGTAATAGGAAAAGCAATAACTGTTAATACTGGCTTTACAAAAGTATTCAATAAAGATAATACAAAAGCCACTAAAAATGCTACTGTATAATCTTTTATATAAACACCTTCAAACAAATACCCCATTAACATAATAACCGCCCCACCTAAAATCAATTTCATCACAAATTTTCCTAATCCATTTTTCATTAAACCACCCTCTTAAAAAGTTTTTCTAATTCATAATCACTATAAAAAAGTATTGTTGGTCTTCCATGTGGACATACATATGGATTATCACAACGCATTAAATTATCAAAAATTGTTTGCATATCACTTGGTGATAAATAAGTATTAGCTTTTAAAGAAGCCTTACAGCTTAGAGTTGCTATTGCATGTTCTTGTAAAGCAACAACATCTAAAGAATTTTTATGCAAAACTTCTTGAATCATTTCATCTACAAAGATATTCTCATCTATTTTTTTCATCCATAAAGGTAAGTTTCTTAAAATATAACCATGTTCTCCAAATACGTCTAAAAAGATTCCTACTTTTTCTAATAACTCTTTTCTTTCTTCTAGTATTAAAAACTCACTCATTGGATATTCAAATTGTAAAGGAACCAATAATGGTTGCATTGTTAAATCCAAATGAGAAAATTGTTCTTTATAATATTCATAATTAATTCTTTCTTGAGCAGCATGTTGATCTACTAAATACATTCCTTTTTCATTTTCACCAATAAGATAAGTTCCATGAATTTGAGATTTAGCATAAATCTTTTCTTTTATTGGTTTATTTTCAGGAGTCAATTTTTTTTCTTCTTTGAAATGATCAACTTGATATACTTCTTCTTTTTCTTTAACTACTGGTGTTTTTATAGGTAAAGGTGTTTTTTCTTTTGATATAATTGTTGTTGATTCTTTTGAAATAATCGATTGTGTCTGTTCTAAATCAAAAGAAACTTGATCTAATTGAGGTTTAAATTTTTCTCTTTCTGTTTGTTTATTTTTGACTTGATATTTTAAATCTACTTGTTTTAATGTGTCTTGTACTCCACTCAAAATTAAATCTCTTAATTCATGTTCCTTAGAAAAACGTACTTCTAATTTAGATGGATGAACATTGACATCTACTAAATAAGGATCAATATCAATATTAATAATTGCGATTGGATAACGATTATCAGCCAAATAACTTCTATAAGCATTGTTTATAGCATCTATACTCATAACATTCTTAACATATCTATGATTAACCAAAGTAATAATATTAGCTTTAGAAGCACGAGATGTATCTATTTTACTTATGTAACCATTAATTTCAAAATCATCATTGCTAATAGAAAGAGGAAGCATATTTTTAGCAGTTGCTATCCCATACATACTTGCAATAACCTCTAATAATTGACCTTTTCCATTGGTTTGAAAAATTGTTTTATTGTTATGATATAATCTTATTGCAATTTGAGGATATGCTAATGCAATTCTTTCAATATATTGATGTATTGCAGCAAATTCAGTATTCACTGATTTTAAATATTTTAATCTTGCAGGAACATTTTGAAAAAGTTTTGTAACTGTTATTTGAGTTCCTTGTGGTAAATCACATGTCCCTTCACTCATATACTTTCCAAATTCATATTTAACAAAACTACCTTCTTGTCCAGTAGATGTTCTTAAATCAAAATGACTAACAGAAGCAATAGATGGAATAGCTTCACCTCTAAAACCTAATGTCATAATATTAAATAAATCATGATCATCTTTAATCTTACTTGTAGCATGACGTGAAAAACACATTTTAGCATCAATACGTTCCATTCCTTCACCATTATCTACAACTTTAATTTTTTGCAAACCACCATCTTCAATAAAAATATCAATACGTGATGAATGAGCATCAATACTATTTTCAACCAATTCTTTTACAACACTTGATGGTCTTTCAACAACTTCACCAGCTGCTATCTTATTAGAAAGGACATCATCTAATTGTCTAATTTTTGCCACAATTTCACCTCATTTATATTAATTTTTTTAATTCTATTAATGTACTCAATGCGTCCAATGGTGATAAAGTCATTGGATCAATACGTTCTAATGCTTTTTCAACTTGACTTTCTTTAATCATCAGTGAAGGTTGTTGTAAAGATTCACTGACCACAGTTTCAATTTCATTATTCTCTAAAGATTGAAGAATAATTTTTGCTCGTTCAATAACTTGATCAGGTAATTTAGCTAATTGAGCAACATTGATACCATATGAACGATGACTTCTGCCTTCTTTAATTTTATATAAGAAAACAATATGATCACCTTCTACTGATGCACTTGCATGAACATTTTGAATATGGAATTTTTCATCCATCATAGTTAATTCATGATAATGTGTTGAAAACAAAGTAACACATTGAATTTTAGTTGCTATGTATTCAATCATAGCTTGAGCAATAGCCATACCATCAAAAGTTGCTGTTCCTCTTCCAATTTCATCAAATATAATTAAAGAATTTTCTGTTGCATAACGTAAAGCATTATTCGCTTCTAACATTTCTACCATGAATGTAGATTGTCCAGAAATCAAATCATCACTTGCTCCAATACGTGTAAATATTTGATCAAATATAGGTAATGTTGCTTGATCACATGGAACAAATGAACCAATTTGAGCCATAATAACACATAAAGCCACTTGTCTCATATATGTTGATTTCCCACCCATATTAGGTCCTGTAATTAATAAAACAGGTTCATTTTCATGAATATGAGTATCATTAGGTACATAATTTTGTTTTGACATCACTTGTTCAATAACTGCATGACGACCATTCTTTATATCGACAATATGTTGTTGATTAAAAGTTGGTCTTATATATCCATTATGACTTGCTTTTGAAGCTAATGATTGATATACATCCACTTGTGCTATAATACTTGCTACATCTTGAATTAAATGAACATCTTTTTTTATATATTCTCTCATTTGTACAAAGATTTCATATTCTAAAGCAATCATTCTATCATTAGCACTCAAGATTTTAGCCTCCATTTCTTTTAATTCAGGAGTTACAAATCTTTCAGCATTAGAAATACTTTGTTTTCTTGTATATTCAAATTCATCTTTAACCATTGGTAAATAACTTTTTGTAATTTCAATAAAATATCCAAATACCCTGTTATATCCAACTTTTAAACCTTTAATACCAGTTTTTTCTCTTTCTCTTTGTTCAAAATCACTTAACCATTGTTTTCCATTCTCTCTCATATAACGAAGCTCATCTAATTCTTCATTATAACCTTTTTTAATTATCCCACCTTCTTTTAAAGTTAATGGTGGATTATCAATAATAGCTTGATCAATCAATTCTGTAATATGAGATAAATCTATTAATTGTTCTGCTAATTCATTTGTATATGAATAATCTAAAGATAATAATTGATGTTTTAATTCAGGAATCACTTTTAATGAAGCCCCAATCCATTTTAAATCTCTGGCATTTACATTTCCAAAAGCAATACGTCCTGCCAATTTTTCTATATCATAAATATCATTAATAATATCTTTTATTGTTTCTCTTTCAATAAAATTATCAATAAGAACTTCAATAATATCCATTCTTTGTTCTATTTTTTCTTGATTAATTAATGGTCTTTCAATCCACTGTCTTAAAAGTCTACCACCCATTGCTGACTTTGTATCATCAAGTAACCATTGTAAAGTTCCATAATTTTCATTATCTGCATTTTTAATTAATTCTAATGATTTTTTTGTATAAGAATCCATATAAATATAATCATCAGTTTTCACTTCTTGAATCATTTGAATATGACTTAATTCTCTTTTTTGAGTATCTATCATATAATTTAATAATAAAGAACAAACTTTTATTTCTTTTAAATCTTTTATTTTATCAAATACTTTTTTATAAGCTTCATTAAATTTATCATTTTCATAATAAGAGATAAGGATATGTTCAAATTGTAATGATTGATCATTAACAACAATTTCTTTCAATCCTAAAGAATCAATTTGATTTTTTAATAAATGTTCCTGTTTATCAATATTCAGAACATAAAATTCACCAGTTGAAATATCACAATATGCTAAAGTATAATTAAAATCAAATATACCTAATGCTCCTATATAATTATTTCTTTTTTCATTTAAAGAAGAATCCATAATTGTCCCTGGTGTTATAATTTGAACAACTCCACGTTCTACAATTCCTTTTTTACTAGGATCAGTTAACTGTTCTACAATAGCAACCTTATGTCCTAAATCAATTAATTTTTGAATATAACCACTAACTGAATGATAAGGAACTCCACACATAGGAACTCTTTCTTTAACACCTGCATTCTTTCCTGTTAAAGCTAAGTCTAATGCTTTTGATGTTATAATCGCATCATCAAAAAACATTTCATAGAAATCACCTAATCTAAACATAACAATAGAATCTTGATTTTCTTCTTTAATTTTTAAATATTGCATCATCATTGGCGAATATTTTTGTTTCATTTTATCACATCCTTAATAACTCAAACATTATATCATAAAATGTCAAATAATGAAACGAATTCATTTTTGATATAAATTAAAAAGCAAATAATAAATGACTATTTGCTTATTTAATAAAATGTGGATTAATTTGAATATCTTCCAAATCATCCCAAACTTCTTCTTCAGTTTTCACTTCAACTTTAATACATGTTTCACCACTAATTTCTATTTGCATTTCTTTTTCAATTTCAATCGCTACATCTTTTTCATTATGTGATGCTGATAAACATTTTGGTTTTTCTAAACATCTTGCTTTCACTTGATCAGCAGCTTCAAACTCACGATCTTCTTTCTTAGTAACTTGCATATCATCAATATACGTAACTTGATGTTTTTCAACCATAGATTCCATTTCATCCATATAACTATACCAAATATGAACATCAAATGTTCCAATAACCTTAGGAACTCTGTTCTTTATTGTTGCTTCATAATGATGATTTGTAATCCAACATCCTAATATTTCATTAGGTATATGGCATAAAGTCAATGAATACGTATTCTTAGATAACTTCTTACCTTTAGCTACAATTGCCTTTGTATAAATCTCTCTGATGTTACTCATAACTCCACCTCTTTATACTATATGATAGGAATCACGTTTTACCACCATTTTTTATATATTTTTTAACAAAAAAGGATTATCAAATGATAATCCTAATATATTTATTGATTATGTGAAGGTGTAGAGTCTTTTAAAACAACATCATGTGCTCCACCTTCAACAATACTTGTTGAAGAAACAAGAGTGATTTTTGCTTTTTCTTGAAGTTCAGGAATTGTTAATGCTCCACAGTTACACATTGTATGTTTTATTTTTGATAATGATAATGCTACATTATCTTTCAATGGACCAGCATAAGGAACATAAGAATCAACACCTTCTTCAAATGAAAGTTTTCCATCTCCTCCTAAATCATAACGTTGCCAGTTTCTTGCACGTGCACTTCCTTCTCCCCAATATTCTTTCATATATTGTCCATTAATGCTCACTTTATTAGTTGGTGATTCATCAAAACGAGAGAAATATCTTCCTAACATAATGAAATCACTTCCCATAGCTAAAGCTAACGTCATATGATAATCATGAACAATTCCACCATCACTACAAATTGGAACATAAATTCCAGTTTCTTTAAAATATTCATCTCTAGCTTTTGCAACTTCAATTGTTGCTGTGGCTTGTCCTCTACCTATACCTTTTTGTTCACGAGTAATACAGATAGAACCTCCACCTATACCAATTTTAATAAAATCTGCTCCAGCATCTGCTAAAAATCTAAATCCATCAGCATCAACAACATTACCAGCTCCAACTTTAACAGTATCACCATAATGATCTCTAATCCATTGGATAGTCATTTTTTGCCATTCACTAAATCCTTCACTAGAATCAATACATAAAACATCAACACCAGCTTCAACCAAAGCAGGAACACGTTGGGCATAATCTCTTGTATTGATACCAGCTCCAACAACATAACGTTTTGAATTATCTAGTAATTCATTAGGATTTGATTTTTTAGATTCATAATCTTTTCTAAATACAAATGATTCTAATCTTTGATTTTCATCAATAATAGGTAAAGAATTTAATTTATTATCCCAAATAATATTATTTGCTTCTTTTAAAGAAATACCGCTTCCAGCAGTAATCAATTGATCAAATGGTGTCATAAACTCAGATACCTTTGTATCTAAATCCATACGTGAAACTCTATAATCTCTTCCTGTTACAATTCCAAGTAACTTTCCATTAGCAGTTCCATCTTCAGTAACTGCCATAGTTGAATGTCCTGTTCTTTCTTTTAAAGCAATAACATCTTTTAAAGTTTGTTCAGGAGCAATATTTGAATCACTAGGAACAAATCCAGCTTTATATGATTTAACCTTTCTAACCATTGCTGCTTGTGCTTCAATTGTTTGAGAGCCATATATAAATGAAACTCCTCCTTCTTTTGCTAAAGCAACAGCCATTGTATCATTAGATACAGCTTGCATAATTGCAGAAACCAAAGGAATATTTAAAGATAATGCAGGTTCTTCACCTTTTTTAAATTTAACCAATGGTGTCTTTAAACTCACATTTTTAGGCTGGCATTCAGCACTTGAGTATCCAGGTACTAATAAATATTCATTAAATGTATGTGATGGTTCATCAAAAAAATATGCCATATGTTTTCTCCTTTTCTATGTATTTGTTTAAAAGATTATATAGACTTTTTTTTCTTTAGTCAACCTTTTTCTTTAATTGTTCGTTAATATCATCCTGTATTCGACATAGTAAATCATTAACCTCTTGTTTAAGAATGAAATAGTTATAAAGAATAGGGTTTTCATCAAAACTTTTTTTCTTTAATTCATACTCATGAAGTAAATTATCACAATGGCTTTGATGATGTTTTTGATTTACAATTTCTTGTTGTAATTGTTTTAATTCTTCTTCTAATTGTTTGAATTCATCATTATTTTCAATCATTTTTGCATATCTTAAATATTCTTTAACAACTTCTTGTTCTAAAATCCATTGATTTAATGCTTTAGCTTTCAATTTGATTTGATTATTCAATTTCTTCTCCTTTTAAAGCCCAAGTCTTAGCTTCAATAACTTTTACTTTTACTATTTGTCCAATATGTTCTTTATTTCCTTTAAAATTAATTAATTTTTGATGTTTTGTATACCCTGTTAACATGGTTTCATCTTTTTTAGATTGTCCTTCAACCAATACCTCAACAATCTGATTTAGATATTTTTGATTTTGTTGATATGCTTTTTCATTGACCAAATCATTCAAACGATACAATCTACTCTCTTTTGTATGAACATCAATATCATCTTCCATTTGAGCCGCAGGTGTACCTTCACGAGGTGAATAGATAAATGTATAAGCCAAATCATATTCACAATAATCATATAATGTCATTGTATCTTCAAATTGTTCATCTGTTTCTCCAGGAAAGCCAACAATAATATCTGTTGTAATTGTACAATCAGGTATTTTTTCTTTAATCTTATCAAAAAGTCTTAAATATTGTTCACGAGAATAACGTCTTCCCATTCTTTTTAAAACATCATCATTTCCAGACTGTACTGGTAAATGAATGGCTGGCATAATATTTTCATATTTCGCAATAACATCTATCATTTCATCACTAAAATCCCAAGGATGACTTGTTGTAAAACGAATACGTGGTATACCAGTTTGAGCAACTTCTTGTAATAATGAGGCAAAGTTATAATCATTTTTAAAATCTTTTCCATATGAATTTACATTTTGTCCTAATAATGTAATTTCTTGGTAGCCTTGTTTCTTTAACTCTATAACCTCTTGGATAATTTCATCTTTTAAACGAGAACGTTCTTTCCCACGTGTATAAGGGACAATACAATATGTACAAAATTTATTACATCCATACATAATATTGACCCATGCTTTATATGGATGAGCACGATGACTTGGAAGATTTTCTATAACATCACCTTCTTTAGACCATACTTCTAAAACCATTTCTTTTTCTAACATGGCTTGTTTTAATAATACTGGTAATCTATGAATATTGTGTGTTCCAAAAATCATATCAACTTGTGGATGTTTTTCTAAAATTTTATTCACAACAACTTCTTCTTGTGCCATACATCCACAAATACCAAAAATAATATTTGGATTTGTTCTTTTGACTTTTTTCAAATATCCAATTTTTCCAAATACTTTCTCTTCTGCGTTTTCTCTAATTGCACATGTATTTAATAAAACCACTTGTGCATCTTTAATCTCATGAGTTACTGTATATCCTAAACTTTCTAAGATTCCAGCTAATGTTTCACTATCTCGCTCATTGGCTTGACAGCCATAAGTTTGTATAAAATATTTTTGTCCCTGTCCTATTCCTACCATATCTTGAGGAATATAATAAGCATCATCTATATGATGAATTTCATCTTTCCCTCTGTTTTTAGCATCCTTTAAGGATGGACCTTTAAAATATTGACTATAATCTTTCATGTTTTCACCACTTTCTGCTTTATTATATCAAATATTAACAAATAAGAAAGAAAAAAATAAGGACATTGTCCTTATTTCCATATTTTCTTATCCAAAGAAACCATCTGGTTGAATTGAGAAGTACATATAAGATCCTTCTGGAGTCTTTTTAAATAAACCTTTACAATGTCCAGCTGCTTCATCAGGACTTAATTCAGTTTCACATTCGATTTCTGCTTTAATTCCTACTTTTTTAATAAATTTACATTTGACTTTATCATCTTCATATCCATCAAAGAAATCAATTAATTTTTGTACTTGTGCAGTTTGCATTAATAATTTACATTTAGCCATTTCAATATTTCCTCCTTTAATATCTAAAATAATTATACCCATTTTTATCCAAAAAGAAAAGTCTTTTTAATGGATTTGTACATTTATTCTTAAAGAAGTAACGACTTGATCATCAATTGTCAAATCAAAAAAAGATGGAATACAATAAATATCATTTCCTCCTGGAGCAAGATAACCTCTTGCAATAGCAATTGCTTTCATTGCTTGATTTAACGCTGCTGCTCCAATAACTTGAATTTGTACTTCATCATGAGTTCTTAATAAACTCGTTAATGCTCCTGCCACTTTACTTGGTTGCGACGATGACGAAACTCTAATCATTTCCATATAAAAATTCCTCCTTGCCCTAATATATGAACAAGGAGTTTCATTTATGCTTCAAATGGATGGAATGGATCAATACATATACGTTCTATTTTTTTACATTGATTTTGTTCATTAAATGTCAATAAAGTAGCTAAAAGTTGTCCTTCACTATCAGCAACTTGAAATGGAGTCATTAATCCATTTCTCATTCTTTGTATAATTGATTCTTTATCACATCCAATAACACTTTCATATGGCCCTGTCATTCCAACATCACTTTGATATGCTGTTCCATGTCTTAAAATCTTTTCATCAGCAGTTGGTACATGAGTATGTGTCCCCAATACAGCTGATACTTTACCATCTAAATAATAACCCAAAGCTATTTTTTCACTTGTTGCTTCTGCATGAAAATCAACAATATGAATATCACTAGTATCATTATTCACAATTTCATCAATGACTTCAAATGGATTTTGTGATTTTCCATCCATAAAAGTAATTCCTAATAAATTCGTTACTCTTATTTTCTTTCCATTGATTTGGATTTCTCTACTTCCTACTCCAGGTAATGCTTTTGGTTGATTATAAGGAACAATTAAACGTTCTGCATCATCAATATAATCAAATAATTCTTTTTTTGAAAAAGTATGATTACCCATTGTCATAAGAGAAATACCTTGAAATAAAAATTCTTCATAATGTTTTTTAATCAAACCTTTTCCATGTGTTGCATTTTCAACATTTGCAATCACAACATCAATTTGATATTTCTTTTTTAATTGAGGTAAATACTTATCAATCATTTCTCTTCCAATAGAAGAAAAAACATCACCTATAAAAAGAATCTTCATTTATATCCTCCTTTTTAAAAAAGATAGGTTACCCTATCTTTATTTAGCAATTTCATTTGCACGAACTTCACGTATAACAGTAACTTTAATATGTCCTGGATACGTTAAATCACTTTCAATTTTATTTCTAATTTCTCTTGCTAATTTATGACTTGCTAAATCATCAACCTTATCTGGTTTGACAATAATACGAACTTCACGTCCTGCTTGAATAGCAAAAACTTTATCAACACCATCAAAGCTCTTAGAAATTTCTTCCAATTTTTCAAGTCTTTGAATATAGTTTTCAATTGTCTCACTACGGCTTCCAGGTCTTGCAGCAGATAATGTATCAGCTGCAGCTACCAAAATAGAAATAACGCTTGTTGGCTCAACATCCCCATGATGTGATTCAATAGCATTAACAACAGTTGCATTTTCACCATATTTTTTAGCAAACTTTGCACCAAGTTCTACATGGCTTCCTTCCATTTCATGATCAATTGCTTTCCCTAAATCATGCAATAATCCTGCACGACGTGCTAATTGTTGATTTAAACCTAATTCAGCAGCCATCATCCCAGCAAAATGAGCAACTTCTAAAGAATGTTGTAAAGCATTTTGTCCATAACTTGTACGATATTTTAACTTTCCAATCATCATAACAATTTCTTTATTAACACGTGATAATCCTAATTCAAAAATAGCATCTTCCCCTGTTTTTTGAATAACCTCATTCAATTCATTCTTAGTCTTTTGAACAACTTCTTCAATTCTACCAGGTTGAATACGTCCATCACGAATAAGTGTTTCTAAAGATAAACGAGCAATCTCTCTTCTAATTGGATCGAAACATGAAATAGTAATAGCTTCTGGTGTATCATCAATAATCAATTCTGCACCTGTTGCATTTTCAATAGCTTTAATATTACGTCCTTCTCGACCAATAATTCTTCCTTTCATTTCTTCACTTGGAAGTGCAACAACATTAACAGTTCTTTCAATTGTTTCTTCTTGTGAATAACGATTAATAGCAGCTGCAATAATATCTTTTGCATAAAGAGAAGCTTTTGACTTTGCTTCATCCTCTTGTTCATTAATAAATGCAGTTACTTCATTAGCCATTTTATTTTCTACTTGCTTAAATAATTCTACTTTAGCTTCATTAGCACTCATCATGGCTATCTTTTCTAATTCTGTAATTTTTGCATCAATTTGTTCTTGTAATTGAGCCTTCAATTTGCCTAGTTCTTCACTTTTTTTCTCTAATTGCTTAGCCTTATCATCCAAAACATCTTCTTTCCCTTGTAAAGCAATATCTCTACGATCAATGTTTTGTTCCCTTTGCAATAGTTTATTTTCAAATTTAGTAACTTCTAAGCGTTGTTCCTTGATTTCTTTTTCAGCCTCAAGTTTATATTCATATGCTTGAGTCTTTGCATCAAGAATAGCTTCTTTTACTATATTATCAGCTTTAACAGTAGCTTCTTCTACAATCTTCGCTGCATCAACATTTGCTTTTGATACTTTTAATTTTGTAAAAATATAATAACTTAAAAAACCAACACCTACTGCTAGAACATAGGTCAAAATAGCGACAGGCATACTTAATTCCAACATTGTATTCCTCCTATTTCCTATGATAAATTTCATATTGTGCAAATACACACAAATTCATTATATCTTATTTTTTCACAAATAACAATTAAAATCTTGTGTTAATGGAATGGCTTTCACTTATGATAACTTATTTTAAAGATATTTTTTATATATTAAATATTTTCTTTTCTTGAAATCAGTTAACAATTATACAAAAAATAAATAGAAATGTCTTTCCCATTATTTACCAAAATTAATATAAGAGTATTAAAAAAGCCAAGACTATTCTTCATCTTGACTAAATAATTTTTCCTTCAATTTATTTTCTACTTCTTCCATAATTTCAGGATGTTCTGCTAAGAAAATTTTAACATTTTCACGTCCTTGACCAATCTTTTCCCCTTGATAAGCATACCAAGCTCCAGATTTATCTATAATATTATAATCAACTGCTAAATCAATCACTTCTCCATCTCTAGCAATTCCTTTTCCATAAATAATATCAACACTTGTTGTTCTAAATGGTGGTGCAACCTTATTTTTTACAACTTTAATATTTGTTTTATTTCCAATAATTTCTGAACCATTTTTAATTGCTTCACTACGTCTAATTTCAATTCTTACAGTAGAATAAAACTTCAACGCTCTTCCACCAGTAGTTGTTTCTGGATTTCCATACATAACACCAATTTTTTCTCGTAATTGGTTGATAAAAATAATTGTACAAGAAGTCTTATTCATCAAACCAGATAAACGACGTAAAGCTTTAGACATCAAACGGGCTTGTAAACCTACTGAAGAATCTCCAACCTCTCCATCTAATTCAACTTGAGGAACTAAAGCAGCTACTGAATCAACAACAACCAAATCAATAGCATTACTTTTAACCAAAGTTTCAGCAATTGCTAATCCTTGTTCACCACTATCAGGTTGCGATAAAATCAAATCATCAATATTAACACCTAGATTCTTTGCATATACTGGATCAATAGCATGTTCTGCATCAATAAACGCTGCTCTTCCACCTTGCTTTTGAACTTCTGCAATAGCATGAAGAGTTAAAGTTGTTTTACCACTTGATTCAGGTCCATATATTTCAATAATACGTCCTTTAGGATATCCACCAATTCCCAAAGCTGCATCTAATGTTAAAGAACCTGTTGGAATCACATCAATATCCACAGCAACTCTATCTCCCAAACGCATAACTGCACCTTTACCAAATTGTTTTTCAATTTGCTTAATTGCATCAGTTAAAGCAACTTCTTTTTTTTCTGCTTCACTGACTGTTTTTTTACTTTTTGCTTTCTCTGCCATTCTTTTTCCTCCCTACTTCTATATACACAAAAAATTCTTATTTTTCTTCAATATTTCTAAAATTTTTTCAATTCCTAATAAAACCGCTTGATTTTTAATATCATTTCTTTTTCCAGATAACTGAAAACAATATGTTTGAATTTTATCCAGATAAGCAATCCCTATATAAATCAATCCCACTGGTTTTCCTTCCATTGCTGTTGGACCAGCATTTCCAGTAAAAGAAATACAAAGATCACAATCAAATAACTCTTTACCATGAATAGCCATAAGTCCTGCCACTTCATTAGAAACAACACCAAAAGTATCAATAACATTTTGTTTAATATGCAAAACATCTCTTTTAATACAACTTTGATAGCTCACAAGACTCCCTTTATATACTTGAGATATTCCTTGAATACTTCCAATCATATTTGCAAAAGAACCAACTGTGAAACTTTCAATACTTGCAATTGATATATTATTTTCTTTTAAAATATCAGCCAACTCATCCATTTTACATGCTCTCCGTAATATATTGACTATTCTTCATAAAATATTCTACTCCACTCACTATTGAAATACATGTTGCTAACCAAATAAGAATTTGATCCATTGGTATTCCTAAATAGTCAAAAACAACATTATTTAACAATAAAATACCAATCGCTATCATTTGTGTCATTGTCTTTGCTTTACCAAGATAACTAGCAGCAAGAACAACATTTTTTTGACTTGCAACCAAACGAATAGCATCAACAATAGTATCTCTTGCAATCATTATAATTGGAATAATAACTGATATAGAATGAGAATATGCCAATAATAACAATACAGTATTGACAATAAGTTTATCAGCAATAGGATCAATAAACTTTCCAAAAGTTGTAATCATATTTTTCTTTCTTGCAATATGTCCATCTAAAAAATCAGTAAGAGATGCAATAAAGAAAATGATAAATAAAATAATATCTAATAAAGATAATTGTGTGGATAAGATATCAAACGTTGGAATTGACACTCCCAACGTTTGAAATGGAAATAAATATATAACAACAAAAAGTGGGACAAAAATTAAACGAATTGTTGTTAGTTTGTTTGGTAAATTCATATTATTGTTTATCTAATTTCAATTTGAAATTAGTAACTCCTGTTGACATATCTTCATTAATAAGAGGTACTTCTTGATTATTAATATAATAATGTTGTCCCATACTATAACCATTCTTTAATACCAATTCTTCAAAATCAGAAACATTAAATTCTAACTCAACAACCTCTGGCTCTTCATTCTTATTATTATGATATATTTTTGACTTGAATTGCTCATAGTTTCTACCATTGACATTTAATTGAGCCCAAGATTTCTTACCAAATTCAATCTTAAATATAAACTTTTCAGTTCCTTCAGGAAGTTTAAAACTAAAGTCTAAACGTTCATTTCTAGTAAACGTTATATTTTCATTTGATGTTGATGGTTGATTTGGAGTTGGATCATTTGGTTGATTTTCATCATCTTTTTTATCAGGTGTAACATTTCCCTCTACTGTTGGTTGTTCAGAAGGTTTAAATTCTGGATGATTGGTTTGATTTTTTGTTTGTGAAAAACCATACCAAAAAACAACAATAATTAAACAAACAATTATTAAAATAATAACTGCTTTAATAATGGTAACATGTGATTTATCTTCATAAACAGATGGTTTTCTTGTTAATTCAGGAACTTTAAAAGTAAATTTTTTCCCTTTTTCAACAACTTCTTCATTATGAACTTCCTCTTTTTCTATTTCACGAAGTTTTTCTAATTCAATTTCTTTTGTTAATGCAATATATTGTTGTGTAACATCTGCGGTATCTAAATTTAAAACATGTGAAATCTTTTTTAAGTACATTTTCACATAAGCTTCATCGCCTTCATATCTATCAAATTTACCAGCTTCTATATCTTTTAAAACAGCTGGAGAAATTAATGTTTTTTTAGAAAGTTCCTCAATAGTCAACTTTTTTTGTTCTCTTTTTTCACGAATATATTGACCTAAATTATCCACAAGTATACCTCCTTCATATAAAAAAGCATAAACCCCAATATTAATAATATTAAATCATAAATCAGTCCTTTTTACAACAGAATTGTATCACCTTTTTATGTCTATTTTATGAATTTTTATATAAATGCTTTCTCTTTTAAAGTATATTCCTATTTTATAGATAAAATTCATCTTTATTCCTATAAATTCAATATATTAACAAAAATTGCTACAGGTACTTTCATACACTATAGCAATTCATTTTTTTTAGTTGCTCACTCTGATAAGCCAAGTTTTGTTTTTCAGTCGATTATTTATCTACGTTTTCACGTCTAAATCATTGTTTTGTTCCTTTGATTTAATTCCCCTACCATTATTTGGGTTTCATCCTTGCAGAGTTTACCGCTTTTCACTCTTTTTTTCAAAAGACATTGTTTCTGTGGCACTTTATAATTGCTTAACCTTGCTTTCGTTTAGGTTATCAATTTGTCGTTAGTTTTCACTACTCTAACTTATTTATTCGTTAGATACAAACACTACAATCGTCGCAGATTGTGGATGCCTGGACTTTCCTCTACATATAAATGTAGCAATCAACTCTCGTGAGCAATATTATTTTACACATTTTTTGAATAAATGCAAATATTATTTATTTTTATAGACTTCTTTTTCTAAGTTTGATATTCTTTTCAAAATATCTACATTAGCAGATAAATTTTCTTCCATTGATTTCAAGTTATCTTGTTGAATAATGCGTTCTCTTTCAAGATTATTAATTTTCATTTTTAATGCTTCATTTTCTTTTTGAAGATTTTCGATTTGTTCATAAGACTCATTTAACATATCAGCAAATGATTTATAATCTTCAACAACTGCATCTAAAAAATAATCAACCTCTGCAGCACTATATCCTTTAAAATCTATTTGAAATTGTTTATTTAAAATCTTTTTAGGGCTTAATTGAATTTTGTTTGCCATTTTGCTCACCTTCCTCATTCATATTCTCACAAAAATAAAAGATAAATGCAAGATTTTTTTTAAAAAACCTCAAATTCCATAATTTATATATAGAAATTAAACAAGATGTGAAAAATATATGTTATAATAGACCATATATATAAATGGAGTGTGCATATGGTTAATTATCCAAATATGAAAAAAAATATAAATACAACTTTTCATAAACCTGAGCAAAAACATTATACTGCTCATCGTGGTATGTCTTTAGAAGAAGATATTTCTTTATCTAATGAATATTATCTTAGTGCTTCTTTAGCAGTTATATATAAAAAACCAACACCTGTTCAAATTGTGAAAGTTGATTATCCTAAAAGGGAAGCAGCTAAAATTGTTGAAGCTTATTATAAAACTCCTTCTACAACTGATTATAATGGTATATATAAAGGACGTTATATTGACTTTGAAGCTAAAGAAACAAAAGTAAAGACATTTCCTTTTGCAAATATTTCTAAACATCAAATTGATCATTTGCAAAGAATTATTGATCATGGTGGAATTGCATTTGTTATTATTGCTTTTACATCATTAAATGAGGTATACTTAATTGATGCAAGTTATATAATCTATGATTATTATCATGCTTCACGAAAATCAATGACATATGAAAAAATCAAGTCATTAGGACACATTATTCCCCAAGGATATCAACCTCGACTTGATTATTTGAAAGTAATAGATGAAGTCTATATTAAGGAGGACAAATGATGAAAAAGAAAAAATCAGTAAATCCAAAAACATCTCAATCTGCACAATTACAAAAGAAAAAACAAAGAAAAAAAGCTATTCAAATTAGTTTGATTGTTATTGTGGTTATTATTGCTTCTGTTGGTATTTATTTAAGTATCAATATATTTAAAGAAATTGAAGATTTCTCTAAAGAAAAATTATTAAGTAAAGAAGCATCTGTACAAATTTCTAATGAAACTGGTAAAGAATATTATTCATATGCTTCTGATGGAGCAAGAAAAAATGTATCTTATGATGATATTCCACAAGTTATGATAGATGCTGTTGTAGCAGCTGAAGATTCACGTTTTTTTGAACATAATGGTTTTGACTTACCTCGTATTGTTAAAGCATTGATGGGTAATATTGTTGCTGGTGGAATTACTGGTGGTGGTTCTACAATCACGCAACAAGTTATTAAAAAATCTTATTATCCTAAAGAAGAACAAACAATTGAAAGAAAATTAGGAGAAGTCATTCTTTCTATTGAAGCAACTTCTCAAACAACAAAAGAAGAAATATTAGAACTTTATCTTAATAAAATCTATTTTGGTTATGGTAATAAAGCAATTGGAATTTATGCTGCTTCTAAATACTATTTTGATAAAGAGGTTCAAAATTTAACACTACCTGAAGCTGCGTTATTAGCAGGTGCTTTAAATTCGCCTAATAATTATGATCCTTTTAGAAATTTAAAATTAGCTCAAAAACGTCGAAATGTTATTTTAGACTTAATGGAACTACATGGATATATTACAGAAGAAGAATGTGAAAAAACAAAAGCTATTCCAGTAGAAAACACTTTGAAATATAATCCTATTAATTCTAGTGGAAAATATCAAGCTTATGCTGATATGGTAACTAGAGAAGTGAAAGAAAAAACAGGTTATGATCCTGATGAAACACCAATGAAGATATATACTTATCTTAATGAAGATTTACAATCACAATTAGATGATATTGCTAATGGAAAATCATATAAATTTATAGATGATGATGTTCAAACAGGTGCTGTTGTTCAAGAAACAAAAAATGGTCGTGTTATAGGTGTTATTTCTTCTAGAAATTATGAACCATTAGGTATTACAAATGCTTATACTGGTGATAAAAAGAAAGTTGATAGTTATGGACAACCTCATCAACCTGGTTCTTCATTAAAACCTATTTTAGCTTATGCTGCAGCATTTGAATTCTTAGATTGGTCAACTGCTCATTATGTTCATGATATTCCTTATTCATCTGGTAGTTGGCATCCAAAGAATTATAATGGAAAATTACATGGAGATATCTCTATTGAAAATGCTCTTTCTAATTCTTGGAATTTAGCTGCTATTAATACATTTAAAGAAGTTTTTGATAAAATTGGTGAAGATGGAGTATTTAAATATTTAGAAGGTTTTGGTTTTGATATGTCTAGTGAAAGAGAAATTGGTCTTGTTTCAACTATTGGAGGTTGGGATCATGGTGTTACACCTGGTGAAGAAGCTGCTGCATATGCTGCTATTTCTAATGGTGGAACTTATATCGAACCTCATACAGTTGCTAAAATTGAACTTATGGCTACTGGAGAAGTTATCAATATAGATCAAGATTTAAATAATCAAAAATCACAAGCAATTTCTAAAGAATCTGCCTTTATGATTCGTGATGTTATGACAAACTATGTTAAATCTTCATCAAATTATTCACAATTAAATATGGGATTACAAATTGGTGCAAAAACTGGTACATCAAATTGGCCAAGTGATAGTAATATCCCTGCTGCATTAAGAGGAAAAAGTAAAGATAGTTGGATGTCTGCTTATTCTCCAGATTATTCATGGAGTGTTTGGGTAGGTTATCCAGATAAAGTCGCAAGAGAAAAGAAAAAAGCTATGCATGGAAGAGATTCTAAAAATATTTCTGCACTTATTGCTAAATATGTTCATAAAGGAACATTGAAAAACACATACCCTTCTCAACCATCTGGAGTTGTGAAATCAACATGTATTTCTGGTATTTACCCATATGTTAAACCAGGTAGTGGTGTTCCTAAAAATAGAATTGTTTCAGGATATTTTAAGAAAGATAATACCCCAAGTGGTTCAGCTAGTGGAGCGAACTTAAATCAATTAAATACTTTTGATGCTGTATTTGTAAATGGTAAAATTCAAGTATCATTTAGTAAGTATGATCCAGAAAGTATGACTAAGGAAAATCCTACTCCAACTAAGAAATATGGTTCTGTTACATTGCCTTATTTAGGAGATCTTAATCAAATTTATGGAAAAGTTGTCTATGTTGCTGAAGTAAAAGATTCAACTGGAAATATTGTTCATACTGAAAAATTAAGTAGCCCTACTGCTCAACTTAAATTTACTCCAACTGTTGGAACTTATACAGTTACTGGTTATTATGCTTTTGAAAATGGTGATGGCACTTCTAATAAAATTGAAAAAACACTTTCAGTTGAAGGTCAATTTGGGGCAAGTTATTCTCGTGTAAGTTTAACTTCTGATCAACTTATTCTAAGAATTAACATTCCAGCTGGAAATATTGTAGAAATTGCGATTGATAATGGTCAAAGTCAAATGATTACAAAAACGTCTAATATTACTTTTAGTAATTTAGTGCCTAATCAACAATATACTATTTCATTTATTGAAAAAACAAGTGATGGAAAAACA
>CAJUOS010000013.1 GCA_910588075.1 uncultured Erysipelotrichaceae bacterium
ACCCGCAGGCGACTCGAACGCCTGACCCTCTGATTAAAAGTCAGATGCTCTACCTGCTGAGCTAGCGGGTCAATGAATGGTGGGGAGGGGCGGATTCGAACCACCGAACCGAAAGGAACTGAGTTACAGTCAGCCGCGTTTAGCCACTTCGCTACCTCCCCAACAATGGTGCCGGCTAAAGGACTTGAACCCTCAACCTACTGATTACAAGTCAGTTGCTCTACCAATTGAGCTAAGCCGGCATATTTGTTTTTAATGGTGGAGGTTAACGGGCTCGAACCGCTGACCCTCTGCTTGTAAGGCAGATGCTCTCCCAACTGAGCTAAACCTCCATATTGGCTGGGATACCTGGATTCGAACCA
Source organism: uncultured Erysipelotrichaceae bacterium (assembly GCA_910588075.1). Classification (GTDB taxonomy): domain Bacteria; phylum Bacillota_I; class Bacilli_A; order Erysipelotrichales; family Coprobacillaceae; genus MGBC163490. The sequence continues at coordinate 363 of CAJUOS010000013.1, forward strand.
GGGAAATGACAGAGTCAAAGTCTGTTGCCTTACCGCTTGGCTATATCCCAACATGCTTATATAATATACCAATTTTATGAGTTTTAGTCAATATTTTTAAAAAAATTTTTAATAAAAATTTAAAAATATTCATTTAAAACTACAAAATACTATAAAATAAAAAATAGCCAGTTGGCTATTTTTAAGATTCAAGTATTTTTTTAGCACTAACCAATTTAACACAAAGTGCAAACAAATGAGCAGCTTGAGTTAATTCATCCATAGCAGGATATGAAGGAGCAATTCTAATATTAGAGTCATGTGGATCATTTCCATATGGATATGTAGCACCAGCATCTGTAAGAATAGCACCAGCTTCTTTACAAGCAGCAACAATTTCTTTTGCACAACCATCTAATGATTCAAAAGAAATAAAATATCCACCTAATGGTTTTGTCCAAGTTCCAATTTCAAGTCCACCTAATTCATTTTCTAAAATTTCTAATACTGCTTCAAATTTTGGACGAAGAATATTAGCATGTTTTGTCATATGTTTTTTTAATCCATCAAGATTTTTAAAATATTCAACATGTCTTAATTGATTGATTTTATCATGTCCAATTGTTTGAACAGTCATATGTTTAAGAATATCTTTTTTATTATTGATTGAGGTTGCAAGGGCAGCAACACCAGAACCTGGAAAAGTAACCTTTGATGTTGAACAAAATTCAAAAATAATATCTTCATTATTTGCCTCTTGACAAGCTTTTAAAATATTATCAACATGTTCTTGGTGATTATCATATAAATGATGAATAAGATAAGCATTGTCCCAAAAAATTCTAAAATCTTTTGCTGCTGGTTTTAAATGTGCGAAACGATAAACAGTTTCTGATGAATATGTAAAACCACTTGGATTAGAATATTGAGGAACACACCAAATTCCCTTAACACTATCATCATTATTAACATATTCTTCAACCATGTCCATATCAGGACCATCTTCATTTAAAGGCACAGGAATCATTTCAATACCAAAATGTTCTGTAATAGCAAAATGACGATCATATCCAGGAACAGGACACAAAAATTTTACCTTATCTAATTTACACCAAGGTGTTTCTCCTAAATAACCATGTGTATAACCACGACTGACTTGATCAAACATAATATTCAAGCTAGAATTTCCATAAATAATTAAATGTTCATTATCAGTATCAAGCATTTCAGCAAATAATGCTTTAGCTTCATCAATACCATCTAAAATACCATAATTACGATAATCCATCTTTTTCACTAAGTTACTTTGACTATTGAGTACATCTAATAAATTCATAGATACATCTAACTGATCAAAATCAGGTTTACCTCTAGCCATATTTAAGCTTAGATTCTGTTCTTTAATTTTAGTATATTCATTTTCTAAATTATCTAAAACTAATTTTAATTCTTCTTTATCCATTTTTATAAAAGGCTTCATACTTTTAATCTCCTTATATGCAATATATGAAAATATTTTAACCTTTCATAGTTTAAAAAGCAATCTATATTAAATAAATTTCATAAAAAAAACCATACTATAAATAGTATTGTTTAAACTATTAGAAGTAAGCAAGTAAATTGAAAAGTAATAAAAATATAAGGAGAAAAATATGGACACAAATGCATTTTTTAAATTAAGTTATGGGCTTTATATAGTAACATCAAAGAAAGATGATAAAGAAAGTGGATGTGTTATTAATACTATGACACAAATAACAGCTCAACCAGCACAAGTAGCTATTACAATTAATAAAGAAAACTATACGACTAGTCTTATTCAAGATAGTAGAGTTTTTAATGTAAGTGTATTATTAGATAATGTTTCGATGGATGTTATTAAAACATTTGGATTTCAGTCAGGAAGAAATACAGATAAATTTAAAGATGGAAACTTTGGAGAAGATAAGAATGGTTTAAAATATTTAAAAGATGCTTCAGCAACTTTTAGCTGTCAAGTAAAAAAGAGTGTTGATGTAGGTAGCCATATTATGTTTATAGCTGAAGTTACAGAAGCTCAAATCTTAAATGATGGTGAAGTGTTAACATATGCTGCTTACCATGAAAAGAAAAAGGTGAAACAAGGTTGGCTTTGTGATGTTTGTGGCTTTATATATGAAGGTGAACAACTACCTGAAGATTATATATGCCCTGTGTGTAAAGTGGATGCTTCACACTTCTCTAAAATATAAATTAATTTTAAAAAATGTACATATGATGATATATGCACATTTTTTTAATTATCATAAAATATTTTATGAATAGGAGTTATAATTGCTTTCTTTTAAATGAATTAGGAATATTTGCTTTTTCTCTATATTTTGTAATTGTTCTTCTTGATATATGTAATCCCTTCTTTTTTAATAAAAGAAATAATTCATAATCACTATAAGGAGTTTTTTTATTTTCATGTGTAATTATATTTTCAATCATATCAATCATTTCTTTATTTTTTTCTAATAGTGTTGGTTGACGAAATAAATTTCTAATAGAAAAGATTTTATTTTCAAATAAAAAGTATTTATTTGAAACACAGCGACTAATTGTAGAAATATTAATACCTAAGTTTTTAGCAATATCTTGCATTTGACATATTTTTAAAGGAGCACCAAATAAAAAATAATCTTTTTGTATTTTTATAATTTCATTCATTACAAAAAGTAAAGTTTTATTTCTTTTAGTAATATCCTCCATAAGAATAGAAGCATTACCAAAATAATCTTTTAATATAGGATCTTGTGAAATTTGAAAAGAAAAGTCTTTTAAAATATCTTTTGCAGTATCAATAGAGCGTACTTGAATTTTATCATCATGAATATGAATTTCTAAGTCAGGAATAATAATCTCTTCTATTGTTGAATTATATTGAGCAGCAGGAAAAGGAGATTGTTCACGTATAACATCTAAAGCATCATAAATTTCATCAATTGATGTATGATATTTTTCAGCAAGAGATATATAATCTTGATTTAAGAGTTCATTTTGATGATTTAAAAGAATTTGTAATGCAAAAGTTTGAGAATCTTGTTCTAATTGAATGCAAATACTATCTAGTGAGTTTTTAGCAAACACACCAGTGGGTTCTAATTTTTGTAATTCATGTAGTAAGTGTTGCCATTGATTTATATCAATTTGAAGATGTTCACAATATTCTTTCTCACTCAGTGTTAAAAAACCATTATCATCTAAAGAATCTATAATAAAACGGGCATGAGCTTGATTAACATCTAATGAAATAACGTGTAATTGAAAAATTAAATCTGAAGATAATGAATTCTCTTGTTGATAATATTCTTGCTGTGTTTCAGGATAAGAGTAATAAGGATTCCAATGATATTCAAAATACCCCTTAGTAATCTGTTTTAATCTATTCATTAGTTCAGTATTATTCATTTTTAAAATTTCTAAAGATTGCTCTCTATCATAATTAAAATTTAATTTTTGTTTAATAGTTGGCACAATTAATTGCTCGTTTTTCATTATAGAACACTCCCATTATTACAAATATTGTAACTTGTAAAAAAAAAGAAATTATATATACTAAAATATAATAACAAAATTCTATCAAAATACAATAGAAGATATAATAAAAGAAAGAGAGGATTTTATGGATAAGCAATTGACTTCATATATTAAATTCAAAACCCAACAAATAGATTTTAAAGATATATCTTTCTTTTCTTCAAATGCAATAGCTTTAGATATGGAAAAGAATAGAGCACAAATATCTAGAGAATTAAATAGTTTAGTAAGAGAAGGTATACTTATAAAAACAAATACAAGACCTGTTTATTTTTTTCATCGTCAAGCTTTAGAAGAACAATTTCATACACATTTAACAAAAAATGTTTTTAATAATCTTGAAGAACTTTTACAAGAACTAAAGCCAAATACAGTTCATCATATTTTTTCAAGACTTATAGGTTATAATGGTTCACTAAATCCTTGCATTAATCAATGTATTGCAGCGATAAATTATCCAGGTAATGGATTGCCAATATTATTACAAGGAGCATCTGGAACAGGTAAAAGTTATATTGCTCAATTGATTTATCAATATGCTTACTGTACTGAAAAAATAAAAGGAAAATTTATGACTATTAATTGTGCAGAATATAGTAATAATCCAGAACTGTTTTTAACAAATGTTTTTGGATATAAAAAAGGAGCATATACAGGAGCAGATAAAGATCAAAATGGTATTTTATATCATGCTAATGATGGTATTTTATTTTTAGATGAAGTACATGGACTTTTACCAGAATGTCAAGAAAAAATATTTCAATTTATGGATAGTGGTATGTATCATAGAGTGGGAGATAATGAAAATTGGTATCATTCACATGTTCAAATTATTATGGCTACAACAGAAAACCCAAATGATGTTTTATTAAAAACACTTTTACGACGTATTCCACTTATTGTTCAAATTCCCAATCTCAATGAACGTCCTTTACAAGAAAGAAAAGAATTAATTCGTTATTTATTTAGTGAAGAAGAACAATGTATTCAAAGAAAAATAGAAATTTCTAGAATGGTATATCATATATTGCAATCAAGTTTCTTTCAAGGAAATATAGGTAAAATAAAAAATATTATCAAAACAACAGTTGCTAATGCGTTATTAAAAAGTACAATGGCAGAGGTAGTACATATTCATATAAGAGATTTTCCTCCTGATTTATTAAAGAATATTTCTATAAAAGGGATTAATCTTTTAGATGATAAGAAAATGTTAAAAATAGAAACTTTATTAGTATCTCATCATATTGAACAGCATTTTTATCATTTTAATAAAGATATTATCAATTATTTAAATAAAAATAATAAAAGTTTTCTTAATGAATCTGAAGAACAATTTATTTATGATAAAGTTAAAATATATATAGATTATTTATTTTATGATAGTAAAAAAAGTACAATCTATGATAATAGTATGGGTTTAGAATTTATAGAACAAGCATTAAGTATGATAGAAAAGAAATATTTTATAAAACGTTTTTCAAATAATGAAATGGAAATTGTATATCGTTTTATTTCGAATTTTTCTGGTCTTGAAAATATTGATAGTATAGGTTTAACTATTTCAGAAGTACATTCGGCAATTCAAATAGTAAAAGGTATTCAAAATTTTCAATTAGATAAAAATATTATAAAAGATTTTATTGATTTAATTAAAGATACATTTCTTATACCAAATATTGAAATTTTTGAATTAGATTTAATGATTTTATTTATGTATTTATTTAAAGATTATGATAATCTTCCAGCAACTGGTTTAATTATTGCGCATGGATATTCTATTGCTAGTGAGATGGCTAAAGTTACGAATCAACTTTTACAAAGGCATATATTTGATGCTATTGATATGCCAATACATAGTGATTTTGATGATATTGTAGAGGAATTAAAAAGATATTTAGATAGTTTACCTCAACGTATTAATGATGTTATTGTGTTGGTAGATATGGGATCGTTAGAAATTGTCCATGAAAATTTAAAGAATTATTCTTTTAATATAGGAATTATTAATAATGTAACAACAAGAATGAGTTTAGAAGTAGGAAATAAACTTATCCAAAATGAAGATATTAAACATATTTTAGAACAAACGTGTGCACAAAATATAAGTCATTTTACACTTGTACGTAAACAAAATAAACCTGACTTGATTTTAACGGTATGTGAAACAGGAATAGGAATGGCAAATATGATTGTTAGTTTAGTGAAGAAAAGTTTTCCTAAAGATGTCAATATTCTTGTTGTTCCATATGATTATCATAGTTTATTATATGAAGGAAAGAAACTTCCAATTTTTGAGAATTATCATGTTTGCTTCATATTAGGAACACAAAACCCTCAAATAGATGGTATTCCATTTTTATCTATATATGATATTATGGATGGAAGAAATAAACGTTATATTGAACAATTAATAAGAGGACATTTAAATATTATACAAATAGAAGAATTTTGTAGAGAAATATTAAAAAACTTTTCTATTGAAAATCTAAAAAATTATCTAAATATAATTTCCCCTAAAAAGATTATTAGATATATTGAAAAGATTACAGATAATATTCAAAAAATGTTAGAAATAGAATTTAATCCTAATTTACTTTGTTGTTTATATATTCATATATCATGTATGATTGAAAGAGTTCTTCTTCATGAAGAAATTGATAGTTTTGAGGGAATAGATCAATTTATACAAGAGCATAAAGATTTCTATATAAAAACCAAAGAAACTTTTAAAGAAATTGAACAAATGTATAGTTTAAGTATTCCTGATCAAGAAATTGCATATTTATATGAATATATATATTCTCAAAAAGATGATAGTGTAACAGAAAAAGAAAATAGTGTGATTAATAATGATTATTTTTTAGATTAAAAGTTTTTAAAGGAGATAGTGTGATATAGGCATTATCTCTTTTGTCATATAAATTTGTTTTAATTAAGTTGGCACAAATAATTGCTATATATAAAGTGAAGAAAGAAAGGAGGAATAAAAATGAGACAATTCATTATTGCATCACATGGGGAACTAGCTTCAGGAATGGTTAGTGCGGCAGAAATGATTATTGGTGATATTACAAGAATGAAAAGTTGTAATTTGAGTGATTATAAAACAATTTATGATTTATATGAAGATGTGAAATCATATATTGTTGCAAATCCAGAAACAGAATATGTTTTAATGACTGATTTGTTAGGTGGAAGTGTAAATAATTTACTTATGCAGTTATGTGAATATAAAAATGTTTTTGTTGTTACAGGTATAAATTTAGGTCTTTTATTAGAACTATATTTATCAAGTGAAAATGAACAAATGAAAGTTGTAGCTTTAAAAGCAATTGAATCATCAAAAAATAACATTCGTTTATTTGCCTATCCAATTAATGAATATGTTGAACAAAATGAACAAAAGGAGGTGAATCTGTGGTAATACTTTTAAGAATTGATGATCGTCTTTTGCATGGACAAGTTGCTTTTTCATGGTTGAATACAATGGGACCAGATGCGATTGTCATAGCAAATGATGAAATATTGAGCAATGAGATTCAAAAAACAGCAATTAAAATGGCAAAACCTGCTGGAATTAAAATGACAATTCGTTCTTTAGAAGATGGTATTGATTTAATTAATAATGATCGAGTTAAAAAAATGAAATTATTTGTTGTTGTGAAAACAACAGAAGATGCTTTAAAAGTCATTAAAGAAGTAAAAGAACGAATTCCTTTAGTTAATATTGGTGGAATATCAAATCGTACAAAAGGAAATAACAATATTGCTAAAGGAATTTATTTGAGTGATCAAGATATTATAAATATCAAAGAAATACAAAAATTAGTTGATAAAGTAGATGCACGTATTGTTCCTACGGATAAAAAAAGGAATATTAATGATTTGATTTAAGAAGGAGGAAAGAGATTATGTTTGTAGAAGCTTTGCTAGTAGCGATAGTTGTGGCTATGTGTTACTATTTGAATTGTTGGTTTGGATATATTTTTACAGATAAACCAATTATTGTTGGAACATTAGTAGGTTTTGTTTTAGGTGATTTACAGACTGGTATTATTTGTGGGGCTACATTTGAGTTAATTTTCTTAGGGGCAGTTAATATTGGTGGAGCAGTTCCAAGCGATCCTTTAGCAGGAACAGCAGTATCAACAGCTTTTGTTATTTTAACAGGAATGTCTACTGAGGAAGCCATGGCTTTAGCAATCCCAACAGGTTTGTTGATGGCACAAGTTCAAATGCTTTCATACATTTTCCCAAGTTTTTTCAATGGTTATGTTGATAGTTTGATTGAAAGAGATAAAGATAAAGGATTTGGATGGATGGTTGTTGCTATTTTACTTATTCGTTCATTTATAGAAGCTATATTCCCATTCATAGTTATCTTTTTAGGAACAGATGTAATAACTGCAATTATGGCATATTTACCAGAAGTTGTTACTGGTGGATTCTCTGTTGCTGGAGGAATGTTGGCTGCAGTCGGATTTGCAATGTTATTAAAGATGATTTGGACTAAAGAGCTCGCTGTATATTTCTTTGTTGGTTTCTTTATGGCTACATATTTGAATATTCCAACACTAGGAATTGCAATTGCAGGGTTATTATATTGTATCGTTAAATATTATGCTATGAAAGAACAACCATCTTATACACAGATAAGTGGTATGAATGCTTCATTAGGAGAGGAGGATTTATTCAATGACTAAGAAAAATTCAATTTTACATTTAGAGCCAGAAGATAAAAAAATGGTTAATTCTATTGCTTGGAGAATGATGGTAGGAAGTTCTCCCTATCAATATGAAAAAATGCAGGCACTTTCTTTTCTTTATGCAATGACACCAGCAATTAAACGTTATTATAAAGATGATAAAGAAGGCCGTATTGCTGCTTATAAGCGTCATTGGGAACTTTGGAATACAACTCCACAAGTTGCTGGAATTGTTGCAGGGTTAGCGGCTTCCATGGAACGTGAAGCAGCAGCAAATCCTGATTATGATGTAAGTAGTATTAATGCTCTTAAAGTTTCTTTAATGGGTCCATTAGCAGGGATTGGAGATTCTTTCTTTTGGGGATCTTTAAAAATTATAGCAACAGGCATTGGGGTTTCCTTCGCATTACAAGGGAATATATTAGGTCCAATTTTATATTTCTTAGTTTATAATATTCCATCATCTTTAGTAAGGCATTTATTTCCAGTTATAGGATTTAATTTAGGAAATAGTTTTATGGAAAAAATGAATAAAGCTGGAATTATGCCATTCTTAACAAAATGTTGTAATATTATTGGAATTATGATGATAGGAGCTATGGCATGTTCAATGGTTACACTTAAAATTCCATTTGTATATGAAGCACATGGAGCTACTATCAATGTTCAAGAAATTATAGATTCTATTTTACCAAATGCATTACCAATGGGTCTTACATTGTTATGTTTTTGGATGTTACGAAAGAAAAATGTTTCACCAACAATACTTATTATTTTATTGATTGTTGTTTCTATTGCATTACATGCAATTGGTATTTTATAGAATATAAAAATAAATGAAAAGATTGATATAAAAATAAGGAGAAAATAATGATGTTAAGTAAAGAAGAAATTATTGAAAGTTTAAAAGGTGGTTTAATTGTTTCTTGTCAAACAGAACCAGGAGATTGTATTCATAATGATGGACAGACAGTTGTTACAATGGCAAAGGCTGCACAATGGGGTGGAGCAGTAGCTATTCGTGCAAATAGTCCAGAACAAGTAAAGGCCATACATGAAGCAGTTGATCTTCCAATTATAGGATTAGATAAAATTTATTATGATAATATGGATCATATAATTATGACACCAACAATTGAACATGCGAAAGCATTATGGGAAGCAGGAGCAAGAATTATCGCCTTAGAAGCAACAGAGCGTCCAAATCATTTAGGAGTACCAACTCGTGATTTGATTCCTGCAATTAAAAGAGAACTTCCAGATGCAATTATTTTTGCAGATGTGGATAATATAGAGAATGCAAAAGCAGCAGCTATGTTAGGTGCAGATATTGTAGCACCAACATTAACAGGATATACAGAAGCAACAGCTTATGTTACTGAACCACCAGCATTTAGAGAGATTGCACAAATGTGTCGAGAAGTAGATGTTCCAGTTGTTATGGAAGGACATGTTTATGATCCAGAATCAGCAATGAAAAGTTTATATCTTGGATGTCATGCAGTTGTTGTAGGTAGTGCTATAACACGACCTCATTTTATTGTTAAAAGATTTACTGATTTAATGGGTAAATTCCCATCAGATTCTAATTGGAGAAATGATGAAAAGAAATGGACAGGACCAATTACTCAAATAAATAAAGATTAATAAATAAGGAGGTATATTTTATGGGTAGTATCGTAGATGAAGGATTATCTGGAGAAAACAATGTAGAAATTCTTGCAAAATTACCATGTGAAAAATCTTTACAAGAACAGTTGGAAGTCATGGAACTTTATACTGAAAAGCATAAAGAAACAAAAGGTATGTCTAAAGGAAAAAGAGAAATTGCTTGTATGAGAGTTTTATTTCCTAGAATGTTTCGTAAAAGACAAAAAGAAGATTTATTTGTAGGAAGATATGATGCCTTACCTATTGGATTTGGAGCAGTTACTTCATTAGGTGGTGTTGGACATTATTGTGTATTTGGAAAATTAAACACATTTCAACAACAATTAGAAAAGGAAGAAGATAAACAAAGGGTTAATGCACTTATTGAATATTGGAATGATCATGATTTAAAAGCAAAACATGCTAGAAAATATAATGATAAAATTGTCAATAAAGTTTTTTCAAAAAATTCTCTAGATGCACCTATTGAAAGTTCAGCACGTTTGAGTGGAATGATGCTAGACTACAATAAGTTAGTTGAAAAAGGAGTTAAAGGATTACGAGAAGAAACTTTATCTAGAATGTGTGATGATAAAGATAATGAATTCTATTTAGCTGTATTAGATGCACTAGACTTATTTAGTGATTGTTGTGATTATTTGGCAAAACAGGTTGAAAATGAAATAACATATGCAGATAAAGACCAAATAGAAAATTTAAAAGTCATCGTTGAAAGTCTTCGTGTTATTAGAGAAGAACCACCTAAAACATTTCATCAAGCAATTCAAATTGTATGGCTTTATGCTATCTTAGCTGGAATTATTAATTATGGAAGATTAGATGATGTTGTCGGAACATTCTTAAAACATGATTTAGATACAGGATATATTACCTATGATAAAGCAAAAGAATATGTCAAATGTCTTTGGACAATGATAGAAAATAAAAGAACAACAGTGAATGGAAGAGTTATTGTTGGTGGAAGAGGAAGAAAAGATCCTGAAGCAGCAGATATTTTCACAAGAATTGCTTTAGAAGTATGTCATGAATGTCGATATGTAGAACCACAATTCACATTAAGAATATATGAAGATACACCAGAAGATATATTTGATAAAGCAATGCAATGTTTAGCAGATGGAGCAACATATCCAACTTTATATAATGATAAAGTACATGTACCAGGATTAGCACATTGTATGAAAGTATCAGAAAAAGAAGCAGAACAATATGTACCATTTGGTTGTGGAGAAATGAATATTGTTGGAAAAACAGTAGGACCTCCAAATGCAACAATTAACTTAATAAAAACTTTAAATATTTTTATGAATAATGGTATTGATCCTTATGATAATTTATATAAAGGTGATGGAGTACATTTAAAGAAATTAGAAGAAATATCTTCTTATCAAGAATTTTATAATGAATATTTAGTCTTGGTTGATCATTATTTAGATAAACTTTCATATTCTCAAGCAAAGTCATATGAAAGTATGAATAAAGATGTTGATTTTGTTTTTAATAGTATTTTAATGGATAATTGTTTAGCCAATGGAAAACCACTTCTAGGAGGCGGAATCACATATCTTGGAGGATGTTGTGAAACATTTGGAAATACAAATACAGCAGATGCTCTAACAGCTATAAAAAAACTTGTTTTTGATGAAAAGAAATATACATTGACTGAAATCAATAAAGCATTACTTGCAGATTTTGAAGGATATGAAATGATGAGAAAAGATATGCTTGCATGCCCAAAATATGGAAATGATGATGACTATGCAGATAATATTTATTTAGAACTATATGATCATGTTTCAAAATATACACGAGAGTCAGGAATTCGTAATGGGTTACATCATTATGGAATTGTCATTATAAATAACCAGCAAAATACAGATTGGGGATTATTAACAAGTGCATCAGCTGATGGAAGAAAGAATACAGTTTACTTAAATCCAAGTAATAATCCACAAGGAGGAGCAGATAAAAATGGTCCAACAGCTGTATTAAAATCTATATCAAAATTAGATTCACGTTTTCATTTAGGATCAGTTCAAAATATTAAATTCCAAAGTGATTTCTTTAAAGAAAATATGGGAAAAATTAAAACAATGATTAAAACATATTTTAATCAATTAGGTGGATGTCAATTAATGGTTACTGTTGTAGATGCTGGAGCATTAGAAGATGCAATGGTACATCCTGAAAAATATCCAGATATGATTGTTAGAGTAAGTGGGTTTAGTGCAGTATTTGTTAATCTAAGTAAAGAGGTACAGATAGAATTATTGAGTAGAACATTGAATGCGAGGGTGTAATCATGAAAGCATATATTATGGAAATAGAAAAATTTGCTATACATGATGGACCAGGTATAAGAAGTGTAGTATTTCTACAAGGGTGTCCATTAAGATGCCCATGGTGTGCTAATCCAGAATCACAAGAAATACAATCACAACTAATGTATAAAGAAAAAACATGTATTAAGTGTGGGAAATGTATTGCAAATTGTCCACAAAAAGCAATTTCTGTGGTTGATGGACAATTAAAATTTGATAGAAAAAAATGTATCAAATGTGAAACATGTGCAGTGAATTGTCCTGTAAGTGCAATCCATTTTATTGGAAAAAGTGTTGAAATAGAAGATATTATACAAGAGGTATTAAAAGATAGAGCTTTCTATATTGAATCTGGAGGAGGAGTAACAATATCTGGAGGAGAACCATTTGTACAGTTTTCAGTATTAAAAGAATTGTTAATGAAATTAAAAGAAGAAGGAATATCAACAGCTGTTGAAACAACAGGAGATACAGATTGGAAAAATATTGAAGAATGTCTTCCATATATTGATTTGTTTTTATTTGATGTTAAGCATAGTCAAGCTTCTGAAATAGAAAGAGTTACAAAAGGGAATGGAGAACGAATTTTATTAAATCTCAAAAAATTAGCTTCGCTTGCTGCTGATAAAATCATTATAAGAACACCTGTTATACCAGAATTTAATTATAATCAAACGACTTTAACAGAAATTATTGATTTAGGAGCAAAATACCATGTATTACAAATACACTTACTACCTTATCATACATTAGGAACATCAAAATATGAACAACTAGATAGAGAATATACTTTACAAGGTATAAAAATGTTATCAAAAGAAGATTTAAAAGATTATGTTGAATACGGGAAAAGTCTAGGTGTTAATATACAAGCAGGTGGATAAAAGTATACACAATTAAATATTTATTCGGTGTTATGGTTTTCTGTTTTAAAAAATAAATTGGAAATAAATATTTCCTTTTTATTCAAGAAAAAAGATTTACTAAATTAAACATTATATAATATTTAATATAATGATGAACATATAGAAATGTCATACATAAAAGAATATATTCTCCCTAATGAATTTTAATGCAATTTTTCTATTTATCGTCCAAACTACTTACATATATATTTAAAATGACATTTCTATTTTTTATTTATAGAGTATCTTAGATAGATACTTTTTTTTATAAATAAAAAGAAGTATCTAAATTTTATAAAAATAAGATTGATTTATTGCATAGAATAGAAATATGTTATATGATACTTTTGATAATAGTTGACGAAAGTTGAAGGTATAAAAATATTTAAGATAGAAGATGGTATAAATGAACAAAAGTACAACCCAAAGTTTACGGAAAATAAATCAAGAAAAAATTATTAAAGCATTACGTGATTATGGAGAAAGTAATAAAAATCAATTGTCAGAATATACATCATTAAGTGTTGGTACGTGTTATAACATTTTGATGGACTTATTAGAAACAAAAGAAGTTGTACGAGGAAATGGCTTTGTTTCAACAGGTGGAAGAAAAGCAAAAAGCTATAAATTGAATGAAGATTTTTCATATATATTAGCAATATCAATGCATAGAGAATTTGATTCAATCTATTATATTTTAAGAGTATATAATCATATAGATAATCAAGTTTATGAACATACTTCTCAAAAAGGTGTTATAAGTTTTGAAAATCTATGTGAAGATATAGATAAAATAATAGGACAGTTTCCTAATATATATGTTATTTCCTTGGCAATACCGGCTGTTATTTCTAAAGAGGGAGAAGTAGAGACAATTTCTTTGGTGAAAGGATTGGAGAAAATGTCTCATATTCATATCAAAGAAAGACTTGAGGTAATGTTTCAAAAGAAAGTCATTGTAGATAATGATGTTAATGTTGCGACTATTGGATATTATTCATCACATACAAATATTCAAAACATAGCTTTTATATATCAACCTTTAGATGAGCTTGCAGGAATATCTTTTATTGTTGATGGACATTTATTAAGAGGGGAACATGGATTAATAGGAGAAGTTCCTTACTTACCAATATTAAATCAAAAGCAACAATATCAATATTTAAAGAAAGAAAATGGTCTTTATGAACTTTTGGTTCAATTTATAGTGTTAATTATGATTATGAATGATCCCCAACAAATTGTTATATGTTGTCAAAGAAAAATAGATATATCAAAGGTTTATAATGGTATGTTGCAATATATTTCAGATAAGCATTTTTTTCCAGAGATTGTGATTTATAGTGATATTTATGAATTTATATTTAATGGTTTGTTATTAATGGGGAGAGAAATGCTTAATACAAATTTAGTTATGAAAACACAAGGTGTATATAAATAAGGAGGAGAGAATATGAAGAATTATATTGATTTACATATGCACAGTCAATATAGTGATGATGGTGAATTTACACCATCAGAATTAGTAGAAATGTGTTATGAAAAGGGAATGAAAATTATGGCTATTGCAGATCATAATAGTGTGAAAGCTATTGAGGAAGCAAAAACTAAAGCAAAAGAACTTGATATGATTTATATTCCAGCAATTGAAATTGATTGTACTTATAATACAATTAACTTACATGTTGTAGGATATGGTATTGATTATCAGAGTGATGATTTTATTGCCTTGGAAGAAAATGTACTTAATCAAGAGTTGGCATCTTCAATGAAAAAAATTGAGTTAACTAAAGAATTAGGTTTTGATGTCAAAAAAGAAGAGTTGGATAAGTTATCAGACAATGGTGTTTATACTGGAGAAATGTTTGCTGAGGTTTTATTGAATAAGGAAGAATATCAAAATAATGAATTGTTAAAACCTTATCGTCCTAATGGAGAAAGAAGTGATAATCCATATGTTAATTTTTATTGGGATTATTATGCACAAGGAAAACCTTGTTATACAGAGATGATTTATCCATCCTTAAAGGAGATAATTGATTTGATTCATAAACATGGAGGAAAGGCAGTATTAGCACATCCAGGTAACAATCTCAAAAATAACTATGAGATTTTTGATGAAATGGTTGAATTGGGACTTGATGGAGTGGAAGCTTTTAGTAATTATCACAGTGAAGAAACTGTTCAGTATTTTTATGAAAAAGGGCAAAAGTATCAAATTATGGTAACTTGTGGAAGTGATTTTCATGGAAAGACCAAACCAGCTATTGAATTAGGTGAATGTCGTTGTCCATTTGATGAAGAATTTATCGAAGTAGAATTAAAGAAGAACAATCTTATTTAAAATAGAACGAAAAGTTCTATTTTTTTAGTTAAAGTTTTAAGTATATCTATGTCTTTATTTGACAACTTTATTAAAACAAAGGTATTATAAAGAATATAATTATAAATGTAAGGAGGAAATATGATGAGTGAAGAATGTATTTCGTTGCAACATATATCAAAAAAATTCAATGAAAATATTGTTTTAAAAGATGTAGATGCTATATTACATCAAGGAGAAATTTTAGGATTTCTTGGTCCAAGTGGTGCTGGGAAAACAACAACGATTAAAATATTGACAGGACAATTAAAACCAACAGATGGAGAAGCTTTTGTACTAGGCATGAATTGTCAGAATATAGATGAAACAATTTATGAACAAATAGGAATTGTAACTGATGCTAGTGGTGTTTATGAAAGAATGAGTGTTTATGATAACTTAAAATATTTTGCTAAAATTTTAAGTGTTCCATTAGAAAATATAGATATTTTATTAAAGAGAGTAGGACTTTATGAACATAAAAATAAATTAGCAAGTCAGTTATCTAAAGGTCAAACACAAAGGTTGATTTTAACAAGGGCTATTCTTCATACACCTAAAGTATTGTTTTTAGATGAACCTACAAGTGGTTTAGATCCAACAACTGCTTTGGAAATCCATAAGTTATTAAAAGAATTAAGAGCAGAAGGAATGGCTATTTTTCTTACAACTCATAATATGGAAGAAGCAACAAAGCTATGTGATCATGTAGCTTTATTAAATGAGGGAGTTATTGTTGAATATGGAACACCTCAAGATATTTGTTTGCGTTATAATAAAGAGAAAAAGTATAGAATACTAAAGAGTGATAAAGAAGAAATTGTATTAATTCATACAGAAGAAAATATAAAAAAATTAAATCAATGGTTAATAGATGATGAAGTTATATCTATTCATTCATGTGAACCAACTTTAGAATCAGTCTTTTTAGAAGTAACAGGGAGGGAATTACAATGAAAAGAATCCATTTCAATAAGCTTCTTGCTATAATAGAAGTTAAAGGAAAAGCTTTGTTTAGTAAGAATTTTATTATTATGCCAATTTTTTCATTAGGAATAACCTATATCATGAAACTTGCTTATGGAGCAATATCAAAAGATGTAGATATGACAGGTTATTTTCTTTCTTTAGGTATACTAATGAATGTATGTATGACAGGAGTGTATTGTGTAGCTGCTTGTCTTGCAGAAGAAAAGGAAAAAAATACTTTAAGAACTTTAATGACATCTTCTGTTAATGGGTTAGAATTCTTTTTAGGAAGTTTAATTCCTGTTATTTTGCTAATGATGGTTATTAATGTATTATGTGTGCTTATTTCTGGTTTCTCAATGAATGGCATAGAGTGGCTATGTTATATGATGATTACAACAATATCATCAACTATAGGTGCTATTATTGGAATGATTTTTGGTATATTTGCTAAAAATCAAATGTCAGCAGGAACAATGACAACTCCATTATTAATGCTTTTGATGCTCATTCCTATGTTTTCTCATATTAATCAAGTGATTGAAACAATATCTAATTATTTATTTACAGGTGTTATTATGAATTTTATTGAACATGTTACAATGAAAGTTTCTTTAATAAATCCATTAGAATTAACTGTATTATTAATAGAGTTAGTTTTATCAGTTTTAGCATTTCTTGTTTTATACAAGAAAAATGGCTTTGAAGCAGATTGATATGTATTAGGTGAAGTTAAAAAAATAGAGAGAAATATATTTTCCCTCTATTTTTGCTTTCACATATAAAATAATAAGAATATCATAAAAAGTTAATACTTTATTTTAAGGTTCTTGGTAATGAAACAACGAATGTTGTTTTATCTTTATGGCTAGTGGCTAAAATACTACCATTATGAATATGAATAATATTCTTAGCAATTGCTAATCCTAATCCAGTTCCACCAGTAGAAGAAGAACGAGAACTATCACTACGATAAAATTTATCAAAGATATAAGGAAGATCTTCTTTAGCAATAGGATTTCCATAATTCATTATTTTAATAGTTACTGTTTGTTCATCATTTAAAACTTCAATTTTAATATCATTATTATCTTCACCATATTTAACAGCATTAGATAATAAATTATCAAAAACTCTTGCTAAAAGTTGCCCATCTCCATGGATTAATAAATTAGGTTGACTAACATGAAGAGTAGGCTTTAAGTTATGTTCTTGAAAAGTTGGATAAAATTCATCAACAATTTGTAAAATAAGTTCTGAAATATTAATTGTTGTCATATGAACTTTGACATTTGCTTGATCAAGGCTAGTAAATTCAAATAAATCATCCATCATACTTTGTAACCTTTTTGATTTTTCATAAGCAACAGTAGAATATTTCTTAATATCTTCTTTGTCTAATTGATCATTATTTTTGATTAGTTCTAAATATCCAACAATTGTTGTTAAAGGGGTTCTTAAATCATGAGCAACATTAGTAATAAGATCATTCTTTTGTTTTTCAGCATTTCTTTCTGCATCAAAAGCTAAACGTTCATTTTCTTTTAAAATAGCTCCTTCAATTTCTTTATCTGCTAATGTTTTGGCTAAAGCATTAATATTTGCAGCTAATAAACCTAATTCATCATCATATTCAATAGGAACTTCAATATTATAATCTCCATTTGTAACTTCTTGAATAGCTTCGCTTAAATTCCCTAAATATTTAAGTGTAATATTCATAAGATCAAAGAAAATAACAAGAAAAACACATAGTGATAATACGAATGATATGAAGTATTTAATTTCAATAGATAGACTAAAAATATCAAAACTTTCCAAAATCATAATCATAGCACTATAAATTAAGAAAGTAACAATATAAGAAATAATAATGTTAATAAGTAATCTCCATCGAAAACTACTTATAAATAATCTTCTTAATTTTTCCATCATAAATCAAACTTATAACCAATTCCCCAAACTGTTTTAATATGTCTAGGATTTCTTGGTTGCCTTTCAATTTTTTCTCTTAGCTTACGAATATGAACCATAATTGTATTATTAGAATTATTTGATTTTTCATTCCAAATTTCCTCAAAAATATCTTCAATAGAAAATACTTTACCTGGTTCACTTGCAAGTAAAATAAGAATTTCATATTCAATTCTTGTCAAAGCAAGAGGTTGATTATCTAAAGTTACTGATTTCTTTTGTTTATCAATAACTAAATCAGTAGCTTGAATAATCTGTGAAGATTCCACAGGAGGTTTATTAAACACTTGTGCTCTTCTTAGTTGGGATTTTACTCTTGCAACTAATTCCATAGCATTAAAAGGTTTACTAACATAGTCATCAGCACCTGATAATAACCCTTCAATTTTATCTTGATTAGCTGTTTTCGCGGATACAATAATGACAGGAATATGAAATTGTTCTCTAATCATTTTAAGTGCTTGAATTCCATTTATTTCTGGCATCATAACATCTAATAAAACAAGATCAATTTCATTTTCTTTTATATCTTCAATTAAATGAAAAGCATTATAACGTTTAGTAACTTGATAACCTTCTTGAGTTAAGTATATTTCTACTAAATCAGTGATTTCTTTTTCATCATCTACAACAAGTATATGGGGTATATTCATTTGTATCAACTCCTTATCTTTATTATATAGATTTTTTAAAAATATCAAAGAAATATTTTTAGAATTTATAATAATAGAAAATTATTGAAATAATAAAAAATATTTGATAGAATAATAAAGGGCACTCACAGCTTTCCAGTGGAGTGCTTTTTGTTTTTATAAAAAAGTAAAAGGAGTGTATTTTATGACAAAATTTATATTTGTAACAGGGGGTGTTGTTTCTGGCCTTGGAAAAGGATTAACAGCAGCTTCTTTAGGAAGATTATTGAAACAAAGAGGATTAAAAGTATTTATGCAGAAGTTAGATCCATATATTAATATAGATCCAGGTACAATGTCGCCATTTCAACATGGAGAAGTTTTTGTGACAGCAGATGGAGCAGAAACAGATTTGGATTTGGGACATTATGAACGATTTATTGATGAAGAATTAAATCATAACTCATCTATAACAACAGGTAGGATTTATAGTGATGTCATTGCTAAAGAACGTCGAGGAGATTACTTAGGTGCAACGGTGCAAGTTGTCCCTCATATTACTAATGAAATTAAAGCTAAAATTTATGCTGCTGCGAAAAGTAGTCAAGCTGATATTGTTATAACTGAAATAGGTGGAACAGTAGGAGATATTGAGAGTTTACCTTTTATTGAAGCAATTAGACAAGTTCGATTAGATTTGGGTTATGAAAATACATTGTATATACATACAACACTTTTACCATATATTGGAGCGAGTCATGAGGTTAAGACAAAACCAACACAACATAGTGTTAAAGAATTAAGAGGATATGGAATACAACCAGATTTGATTATATGTCGAAGTGAGAAATATATTGCTCAAGAATTAAAAGATAAGATTTCATTATTTTGTAATGTTCCAACAAAAGCAGTTATTTCTAATTATGATGTTAATGTTTTATATGAACTACCTATTATGCTATTAGAACAACATATGGATGATTTAGTCTTAGAACATTTAAAAATAAATGCACCAAAAGCTGATATGCAAGAATGGAGAGCATTAGTAAAAAGAGTACAAAATTTAAATAAAGAAGTAACGATTAAAATGGTGGGAAAATATGTTCAATTACCTGACGCCTATTTATCAGTTAATGAGGCACTTAAACATGCAGGTTATTATGAAAGTAGTGTAGTCCATATCGAATGGGTTAATGCTGAAGAAATCAATCAAGATAATGTAAAAGATATTTTAAAAAATGCAGATGGCATTTTAATACCAGGAGGATTTGGAGAACGAGGCATTGAAGGAATGATAATAGCTATTCAATATGCGAGAGAACATAATGTTCCATTTTTAGGAATTTGTTTAGGAATGCAACTTGCATCTATTGAATTTGCAAGGCATGTTTGTCATTTAGAAGATGTAAATTCAATGGAATTTGATCAAATGTGTCAAACTCCACTTATTCATTTAATGAGTGATCAATCATTAGAAGATATGGGAGGAACACAAAGATTAGGAGATTATACTTGTCAATTAATTCCCAAAACAAAAGCTTATCAAATGTATGGCAAAGAAATTATTCATCAAAGACATCGACATAGATATGAATTTAATAATAAATATCGAATGATATTAGAAGAACATGGTTTAACAATTTCAGGAGTCAATCCTGAAAGAAACTTGGTAGAAATTATAGAATTAAAAAATCATCCTTATTTTATAGCATCTCAATTTCATCCAGAATTTAAATCTAGACCTAATCGTAGTGAACCTTTATTTCAAGGATTTATAACAGCGGCATTCAATAGAAAATATAAAAAATAAATTATTTGCAAATATTTTTTTCAAAATCTGCTTGAATTATTGAAATAATTATAAAATCTCCTATGATAGTATTAGGAGGACAAAATAATGAGTATAAAAGTTATTATTATGGATGTAGATGGGACACTTACAAATAATCAAAAAATTGTAACCCCAAAAACAAAAGAGGCTTTATTAAAAGCAGAAGAAAAAGGAGCTATTCTTATTCTTGCATCAGGAAGACCAACATCAGGATTAATTGATCTTGCAAAAGAGTTAAAAATGGATAAACACCATGGGTTATTAGTCGCATATAATGGTTCAAAAGTTATTGATTGTGAAACAAAAGAAGTTTTATTTAATCAGGCTTTAAGTATAGAAGAAGGAAAAGCTGTCTTAGAACATATGAAAAAGTTTGATAAAGTAAGACCGATGATTGATAGAGATGAATATATGTTTGTTAATAATGTATATGATAATTGGATTACTTGGAAAGGGAAACCTTTTGATGTTATTCAATATGAATCAAGAGGAGGAAAATTTAAGCTGTGTGAAATAGAAGACTTAGCAGCATTTGTGGATTTTCCATTGAATAAAATCTTAACAACAAGTGATCCAGAATATTTACAAGAACATTATCAGGATATGATGGAACCTTTTAAAGATACATTGAGTTGTATGTTTACAGGAGATTTTTATTTTGAATTTACTGCACAAGGTATTGATAAAGCCAAAGCATTGGATACAGTTTTAATTCCAATGGGATATAAAAAAGAAGAGATGATTGCTTTTGGAGATGGACATAATGATGCTTCTATGGTCAAATATGCTGGAGTTGGTGTGGCTATGGAAAATGCAGTTCAAGCATTAAAGGATATTGCTGATGAAGTCACTTTATCTAATGAAGATGATGGTATCGCTAGATCACTTTACAAACATATGCCAGAAATAGGAGATAGCTTATGAAATTAGGAATTGTAGGAAGTGGAATGATTGTTGAAGATTTATTATCTTTTATTAATAATATTCCTAATATTCAATTAATACATATTTCAGGAACAAAACGTAGTGAAGAAAAAGTTAAAAATTTATGTAAAAAACATCATTTTAAAAGATGTTCTACATCTTATGATCAATTATTAAATGATGAAGAAGTTGATACTATTTATGTTGCTTTACCTAATCATCTTCACTATGAATATACAAGACAAGCATTACAAGCAAATAAAAATGTTATTTTAGAAAAGCCTTTTACTTCAACAATAGAAGAAGCACAAGAATTAGAAAAACTTGCTATTGAAAATCATTTGTTTTTATGGGAGGCTATTACGAATCAATATTTACCTAATTTTTATAAAGTAAAAGAGCTATTACCAAAGTTAGGAAGAATTAAGATTGTAGAGTGTAATTTTTCTCAATATTCATCAAGATATAATGCTTTTAAAGAAGGGAATATTTTACCTGCATTTGATTATACAAAGTCAGGTGGAGCATTAATGGATTTGAATATATATAATATTCATTTTGTAGTTGGATTGTTTGGTAAACCTATAAATATAGAATATTATCCTAATATTGAAAGAAATATTGATACTTCAGGAATATTGATATTAGATTATGGGTCTTTTAAATGTGTATGTATTGGCTCAAAAGATTGTAAAGCACCTTTATCTAATAATATACAAGGAGATGAAGGATGTATTCATATTGAAACACCTGTAGCCATTATTGAAACAATTGATATGTTTATGAATGATGGAACAAAAGAAACAATAACAGAAAATAAAAATGTTCATAAAATGTATGAAGAATTTATGGCATTTGAAAAGATGTATCAAGAAAAGAATTATCAAAAATGTTATGAAATGTTAAAACATAGTCTACTTGTAACAGAGGTTCAAACTATTGCAAGAAGGAAAGCAGGAATGTTATTTCCAGCAGATATACAAAAGTGAGTTCAAGGAATATTAATGATTTTATAAAAAATAAAATGATTAATATTCTTTTTCTTTAAAAATATTGATAAATAAACTTTTTTTATAGTTTGTTTTTAAAGGTCATATATTTATTTTAAAATAAGCTTTAAAAATCAATCTATCCACATGCTTGTGTATAGTAAATTAATATTTTATAATAAAATATATAAATTGTTTTTTTTGAGGAATGATGCAATAAAGAATAGATAATATACCATTAATAGTATGGGAAAAATAAAGTATTTATAATAAGCATATGAAAAACTGACATATAAAGGAAAATAATATATAAGATTTGAAATGGAATATAGAATAAAGTTTCATTATATAAGAGAAATTAGGATTTGTTAGGAGGTGTTAGTAAATATGAGAAGATATATTGCATTTTTGCGTGGTATTAATATAAATGGTAAAAATAAAGTGCCAATGGTAGAATTAAAAAAAGAGTTTGAAAAACTTGGGTTTGGAGAGGTTAAGACATATTTGAACAGTGGAAATGTATCTTTTTTGAGTAAAAAAGGAGATATAAAGCAGTTTACAGAACAGATTGAGACAATGATAAAAAGGCAGTTTGTTTTAGATATTCCTGTTTTTGTTATATCAAGAGAAGAACTTGTTGACATCTTGAATAATGCACCTAATTGGTGGGGAAACGAAAATAAGGAAATCTATGACAATCTCATCTTTATTATGCCACCTGTTACATTTGAAGAGGTATGCAGTGAGATTGGAGAGCCTAAAAAGGGATTAGAAAGGATAAAAAATTACAAAGAAGTAATATTCTGGTCTTTCAACAGAAAAGATTATCAAAAAACAAATTGGTGGTCTAAAACAGCAGGTGCAGATATTCGTAGCAAATTAACAGTAAGAACAGCAAATACTGTCAAAAAGATAGTTAAATATAATTAAAAAATAGAAATGGTGATGTCAATGCTATAAAAATATCAACAGATATGAGGAGTATGTTAATATTTTATGGATTAGCAGTATTAACAAGAAAGCTTTTAATAAAGGTATATAATTTTTAAAAAAGCTAGTCAAAGAAAAAAGCAGATTTTTCATCTGCTATTTTGGTAATTTGAATGAACTTTTTAGCGAAACAATTCTATTAAAGATAGGATCATCTTCAGTTGAATCTTTTGTATCAATGCAGAAATATCCATTTCTAACAAATTGGAAAGCATCACCAGGTTTTGCTTCTTCAATTGATGGTTCAATATAACATTCTTCTACAACTGTTAATGAATTAGGATTAAGATTAACGCTACCATCTTCATTATAAACACCTTTTTCTTCATCAACTAAATTTTCATATAATCTAACAGTAACTTTTTTAGCTTGTTTCACAGGAACCCAATGGATAGTTCCTTTTACTTTTCTTCCTGTAAAACCAGTACCATTTTTTGTAATAGGATCATATGTACAATGAACAACAGTAACTTTTCCATTTTCATCTTTTTCAAAACCAACACATTTAACAAAATAAGCATTCATTAAACGTACTTCATTTCCTGGGAATAATCTAAAATATTTTTTAGGTGGTTCTTCCATGAAATCTTCTCTTTCAATCCATAATTCTTTTCCAAAAGGCACCTTTTTAACACCAAGTTCAGGATTTTCCATATTAACTTGAGCATCTAAATATTCAACTTGGTCTTCTGGATAATTATCAATAACTAATTTAATAGGATCTAAAACAGCCATAACTCTTGGAGCTTTTGGTTTTAAATCATTTCTAATGCAATATTCTAACATTGCATAATCAACAGAAGAATTACTTTTAGCAACACCAACTAACTCCATAAAGTTCTTTAATGATTCTGGAGTAAAACCTCTTCTTCTTAATGCCGCAATAGTAACAAGACGTGGATCATCCCAACCATCTACAATTCCTTGATCAACAAGACGTTTGATATAACGTTTACCAGTAATAACGTTTGTTAAATAAAGTTTAGCAAATTCAATTTGTTTAGGAGGGTGTTCATATTCTAATTCTTGAACAACCCAATCATATAAAGGTCTGTGATCTTCAAATTCTAAAGTACAAATTGAATGTGTGATTTCTTCAATAGCATCTTCAATTGGATGAGCAAAATCATACATTGGATAAATACACCAAGTATCTCCTGTATTATGATGAGTCATTCTTGCTACTCTATAAATAACTGGATCACGCATATTGATATTTGGAGAACTCATATCAATTTTAGCACGTAAAACTTTAGAACCATCTTCAAATTCACCATTTTTCATTCTTTCAAATAAATCTAGATTTTCTTCAATAGATCTTTCACGATAAGGAGAATTTTTACCAGGTTCAGTTAGAGTTCCACGATAACTTCTTATTTCTTCAGCGCTTAAATCACAAACATATGCTTTTCCTTTTTTAATTAATTTGATTGCAGCCTCATACATATCTTGGAAATAGTGAGATGCGAATTTAATTTCACCATCATAATGAGCACCCAACCATTCAACATCAGCAACAATGCTTTCAACAAATTCAGTTTTTTCTTTTGTTGGATTTGTATCATCAAATCTTAAATTAAAACTACCATTATATTTTTGGGCTAATCCATAATTTAATAAAATAGATTTAGCATGCCCAACATGTAAATAACCATTTGGTTCAGGAGGAAAACGAGTTGCTATTTTTGTGTATTTTCCTTCTTTTAAATCTTGGTCAATAATTCTTTCAATAAAATTTTTGTTGATTTCTTTATCCATAGGATACACCTCCCATATTTATATTCAATAGTTTACCATATTTTTATTAATTATAAAACTATTAAAAAATAATATTTTGATGTTATCTTTTCTAATCATTTCATTTATGATAAAATATGGCAGGAAGGTGATAATCATGATAAGAATAGGTCAATCTATTGACATTCATCAATTAGTTACTGATAGACCTCTGATTTTAGGTGGAGTTGAGATTCCTCATCATTTAGGACTTAAAGGGCATAGTGATGCTGACTGTTTACTACATGCTATTATAGAGAGTATTATTGGGGCTATGGGACTGGGGGATATTGGTAAACATTTTCCTGATACAGATCCACAATATAAAGGGATTTCTTCAATGATTTTGTTGGAAAAAACCTATGAATTGATGAAAAAGGAAGGCTATACTATTGGAAATATTGATAGTCTTATTATGTGTGAAAGACCTAAAATGGCACCACATATTGGAACAATGAGAGAAAATGTGGCGAGAGTTTTACATTGTGATATATCACAGATTAATATTAAAGCAACACGTGGAGAGAAGCTAGGTTTTATTGGTAGAGAAGAAGGGATAGTTTGTCAAGCTGTTGTATTATTAAATAAGGAAGGATAATTTATGAGTAAAGTAAGAACAAGATTTGCACCTAGTCCAACTGGGTATATGCATATTGGAAATTTAAGAACAGCATTATATGAATATTTGATAGCTAAACATGATAATGGTGATTTCATATTAAGAATCGAAGATACTGATCAAGGTAGAAAAGTTGAAGATGCTACTGATATGATTTATCGTGTTATGAAGCAAACAGGGTTATCTTATGATGAAGGACCAGATATTCCTGGAGAAGTAGGTCCATATGTTCAATCTGAAAGATTACCAATTTATAAAGAATATGCTGATAAATTGGTAGAATTAGGTGGAGCGCATTATTGTTTCTGTGATGAAGAAATGGTTGAAGGAGCAAAACAAGAAAGCGAAAATGAAGAATTAGGATATATTGATCCATGTAAAAATATTTCATTAGAGGAAGCAAGAAAAAGAATAGCAGATGGTCAAAAATATGTTGTTAGACAAACAATTCCAGATACTGGAATCACTTCTTTTGAAGATGAAGTTTATGGACATATTGAAGTAGAAAATGCAGGTTTATCAGAAGGTGTTTTATTAAAGAGTGATGGATATCCTACTTATAATTTTGCAAATATTGTTGATGATCATTTAATGAAGATTACACATGTTGTAAGAGGAAATGAATATTTATCATCAACTCCTAAATATAATTTGATTTATCAAGCCTTTGGTTGGGAAGTTCCTACATATATTCATTGTCCACCAGTTATGAAAGATGAAAAACATAAATTAAGTAAACGTAATGGAGATGCTTCTTATCAAGATTTAATTGAAAAAGGATTTTTAAATGAAGCTATTCTTAATTATATTGCATTACTTGGTTGGTCACCAGATGGAGAAAAAGAATTATTAACATTAGATGATTTAATTCAAGAATTTGATGTTAAACGTATTTCAAAGTCAGGAGCAATCTTTGATATTAATAAATTAAAATGGATGAATAGTCAATATTTAAAGAATAAATCTACTGAGGAATTGGTTCAATTATGTCAACCATTCTTAGAAAAAGCATATGATTTATCAAGTAAAGATCAAAAATGGATTGAAAATCTCATTGTTGTCCATAAAGATCATATTTCATATGGAGAAGAAATTATTGAACAAGTTCAATTGTTTTTTGAAGATGAAATTCATCCAGATGAAGAAGCACAAGAATTTATGCAAGATGAAGCTATTCCAAATACATTAAAAGTATTCAAAGCACATTTAGAACAGTTATCTGATGAAGAATTTACAGAGCAAAACATTTTTGCATGTATTAAGGCTACTCAAAAAGAAGCAAAAGCAAAAGGAAAAATGTTGTATATGCCAATTAGAATAGCAACAACAGGTATTATGCATGGACCTGATTTAGCAAGTTCTATTATGTTGTTAGGAAAAGAAAAAGTATTATCTAGATTATAACAAATATAAAAATAGTGAAATGGAGATACCTTTCACTATTTTTTAGTATGAATAAATAATATTTTATTATAATTCTCTTAATTCTTTACAAATTTCTTGATAACTTTTGTCTTTTCCAAATAATGCACTTGTTCCTAATATGAATCCACTGACTCCTATTGCTGAAAGCTCCTTGATTTTCTCTGGTGAACATGCTCCATCTATCATCACTTTATAGCCTCCATAGTTCTTCGCTTCTTCTACAAATTTCTTAAACTTTGGTGTTACAAAATCTAAATACTTTTGCCCTGCAAATCCTGGATTTACACTCATAATCATGACATATTCACATAGATGTAATACTTCTTTAACTGATTCAAATGATGTTCCTGGATTAATAGCAATTCCTGCTTTAGCTCCAAGATCTTTGATCATTTGTAAAGTTCTTGTGATATGAGGATCAGTTTCAGGATGAACATAAACAATAGATGCTCCAAGTTTGATAAACTTTTCAACATAAGCACTAGGATTGGTTACCATCAAATGGACATCACAAGATTTTGTTGTATTTTTACAAATATATTCAATATCTTGTAACCCCATACCAAAGTTAGGAACAAAGTTACCATCCATCACATCAAGATGAAAGATATCAAAACCAGCCTCTTCTAAATCTTTAACTTCCTTTCCCAAATTTTCAAAATTCGCACACATCATACTTGGACATAATATTTTCTTCATTTTATTTAAACTCCTTATATTTTTATTTAAACAAGGGCATGTAACCATTTTTTGGTTTTTAATCTTTTCATCCCTAATATTAAGCGTACCAGTTGTTCAATTTGACTTACTAATATAATTATGACAATATTATCTATATGTAATAGACAAATCATAAAAAATGTAGAAACTAATCCGATGCTCCATAAAATAACAGAATCAAGAAATGTTAAATATTTAGAGTCTCCACCTGCCCTTAATGCTGAGAAAATAACAACATTAAATAATCTAAAAGCAATTCTAATTGATAAAACTCTTATAATTGCTATAGCAAGATATATTTGTTTTGGAGACTGCACTTCAAATAATTTAATGATTTGTGGAGCAAATAATAACAATGCAATGATAATAATACAAGAAAGTATACCTGTCATTCCAAAGAAATAATTGACTTCTTTTTCTGCATAATTATAATTTTCTTTACCTAATTCTAAACCAATCATAGAAGTAGAAGCATCACTCATTGCATTAACAATTGTATAAAAAACATTAACAATTTGATTTCCTATATAATAACAATCCATTACATTTTTACCTAATAATCCATAAGCAACAATAAATAAACTATTACCAACACTAAATAGAGTTTCATTGATAATTAATGGAATAACTTTTATATAGATTCTTTTTATAAAAGAAAAAGGAATCTTAAAAAGTTCAAAAATCGAACCAATAAAAGGTTGGTGAGATATAATGGAATATAACAGATATAAAATGAATGATATTGCTTGACTTAATAATAAACTTATAGCAGCACCTTTTATTCCAAAACATAATTGAAACATAAACAATTGATTAAAAAAGATATGTAAAACAGTTGTAATAATACTGATAAGCAAAGGAATATATGTCTTTTGGACACTATGATATGCAAAAGTAAAACTTAATACAAGGGAAGTAAAAATATAAGAAAAACATGCAATTTCAATATATTCCAAAGCATTTGCAATAACAGTTTCGTTTTGAATAAAGATACCAAGTAGTTGTTTATTTAAGATAAAAACAAGAACAATCCAAAATAATGCATTAAAAGTAACGCTTATTAAACTTAATCCAAAGCTTCTTTTCATATTTTGATAATCGTTAGCTCCAAAGTATTGAACAATAAATATATTAATACCTGCTGCAATACCAAATGCAATACCTTGCATTAATGCATCAATTTGTAAGGCTGTTCCAATGGCAGAAATACAATCTATTTGGGAAGCCATCATTGTATCTATAAAACTACTAATACTTGTAATAATGGATTGAATAGCAATAGGAAACATAATAAGACCTGTACGCTTATAAAAAGTTACATTACTAAAATATTTTTTAAAAAATAACATAGAACTCCTTTCTAAAAGAAAAAGCACTTATACAGTGCTTTTCAATAAAATTAATAAGAGAGGTTATTTATCATAGACATAACTTTGCATTTTTTTATGAAAATCAGGATCACTTGGAATATTAGCATCAATTCCTAAGTCCGCAGAACAACATCTTGCAAAAACTTGAAGAGGAACAATATATTCTAATACAGCAAAATCTTTATCATTTGTAAATGGGAAAGTAAAATCACTTTCATTATTATTTTCATTAGAAATTAAGAAACAATGTGCATGACGTTCTTCTTCAAAATACCTTTTCAATTTTTTAGTTCTCTCAAAATATTGTCCAGCAACCCCTAAATAAAACATATAAGTATTTTCATCAATACAATGATAAATACCATGCATAAACTCTTCTAATTCATAACATTGAGTACTGTATCTTACAGATTCTGATATTTTTAATGTTCCTTCTAACATTGCAGAAACACAATTTTCATATCCTATAATATATAAGCGTCTACATTTCAGCAAATCCTCTTTATTATTTTGATACCATTGTTTTGCTTTGTTTGCTATTTCTGGAATGTTATCAGAGCTTTTTAACATACGTTGAATATAATCATCATAAATATCTTGAGTAATCTTATTTTGTTTTAAAGCAATCTTTAATCCTAAAATAACAAGAGTTACAATAGAACAAATATATCCTTTTGTTTTAGGACCAGCATATTCAATCGGCATATCAATAAATAATTGTTGGTCAGCATGTTCTAAGATAGGTGTATCTCTTTCGGCGGTTACAGCTATTGTTGCGAAACCAGCATTTCGTGCTTTGTCTAATCCAGCTATTGTTGAGGCAGACATACCAGCATGAGAAATTCCAATAACTAAAGTATTTTTATTAAAAATTAATTCATCTTTAAAGGGAATAGGATAGGATTGAAAAACCTTAATCCCTAAAACATTTTCAATAATAGGCTTAGCTGCAACAGCCGCGTGATAAGATGTACCTGATCCAATAATATAAATTTGTTCAATGGTTTTGTTAGAAATATATTCTATAGTAGATTGAAAAATTTCTTCTTGGTTTTCAACAATATTTCTAACAGCTTGTTTTGATTCTAAGATATATGTATACATATCCCATTTTTTATCATTCATAATTTTCTCTCCTTTCATTTATATATACATTATATTTAAATATATATATAAATGTCAAGAGAAATATATGTTTGTTTAGCATCCACAAAAACTTTACAATAATTGTTATTCTATGTAAAATAGAAAATGGTGATATCATGAAAGAAAAAGCAAGATATATTTTAGTGGAAGAGTATATAAGAAATTTAATAAATAATGGAAAGCTGAAAAAGGGTGATCAATTAGAAACGGAAGTACAATTAGCAAAAAGGTTTAATGTTAGTCGTTTAACAGTTAATAAGGCAATTTCAAGATTAGCTACTGAAGGAATTATAGAACGTATACCTGGAAAGGGATCGTTTGTTAAACGAACATTGTTTTTTGCTGATTATAAAATGGTGGGAAGCTTTACACATTATATGGAATCGCAAAACAAGGTACCTGATTCAAAACTTTTAGAATATAAAATCTATGATTCCAAGGATATTCCTAATGTTGCAAGTTATTTGGAATTAAAAGAAGATGAAAAAATACAATATTTTGTAAAAGTAAGGACTGCTGATGGAGAACCAATTGCTATCATGACCTCATACGTACCTGCAAAGTTGGTTCCCTCATTTGATATATCTGTATTATCTGGCTCTCTCTATGATTATTATGATCAATTAGGTTTGCCTCGTTTAAGGACAAAATCAAGATTTACTGCTATTCCATCTGATGAATATTTATCAGAACATTTAGAGGTAGAAAAAAATACGGCGTTATTAAAACATGATCATATTACATATACAATAGATAATGCTCCATTAGAATATTGTGTTGCTATATATATTGGTTATAAATATGCATATGAAATAGAAGATTTAAGGGTTAAACAGTAAAAGGACATCTAATGATGTCTTTTTTTTGTTAAAAAATTTTATAGATAAAATAAAATTGTTGACACAAATATATATATGTTATTATAATAATATATATACAAATTATGAAGGAGGAAATGTTATGAGCACATTAATGATTGCAATTATCTTGACTTTATTTGTCGTGATAATGACATTTGACTATTGGTCAGAATTAGGTTTGTACTGTCCATTAGTTTGTGGTGTATTTACAGGATTTGTTGTAGGAGATATTCAATTAGGATTTCAAGTAGGTTCTGTATGTACATTAATGAATTTAGGTTTTTATAATTTTGGTGGAGCAACAACGCCTGACTATCAAATTGGAGCTATTTTAGGTGTGGTTTCAGCTAGCAAAACAGGGGATTATAATGTTGGGTTATTAGTAGCTACATCATTAAGTTTATTTGTTATGCAATTAAATATTTTGGGAAGAACATTAAATACTTTCTTTTTGCATAAAGCCGAAAATGCTTTAAAGTCTAATAATATTAAAGCATTTGAAAGATTTCATGTTATGGGGATTATTCCATGGATGATAGCAAATGCTTTACCAATTTTTGTTGGAATTATGTTAAGTGATTATTTAACAGTTATTTCTGATTTTGCTGCATCTGCTCAATGGTTCTCTAATGGATTACAAATTGTTGGAGGAGCATTACCTGCAATTGGATTTGCATTATTATTATCATATATGGATTTGAAGAAGTATTGGCCATTCATGGTTATTGGATATGCATTGTTCTCATTTGCTAATGTGCCTGTGTTAGGTTTGGCTATTTTGGGAGCTGCATTTGGATATATGTATATTACTGTAGGCAAGAAAGAAGGTGCTTCTAATGGAAACTAGAACAATTTCTAAAAGAGCGTTAAATAAAACAAGATTACGTCATAATTTAGCTTTACAATGGTGTATGAATTATGAAAAAATGCAAGGAAGTGGATTTGCATTTGGAATGGTTCCTGTTATTAAAGATTTATATGGAACTGAAGAAGAACAATGTCAACATTTATTAAGACATGCACAATTTTATAATTGTCATCCAGCTGGTTCAGCAGCTATATGTGGAATTGCATGTGCATTGGAAGAAAACGGACAAAGTGATACTGCTGATAGCATTAAAGTTGCTTTAATGGGTCCACTAGCAAGTGTTGGAGATACAATTCAAGGAGTTTTGGTTAAACCACTAGTCAGTTTGATTGGAGCAGGAATGGCTGCTGAAGGAAATTGGTTATCAATTTTAATGGTAACATTACCTATGTTGGCTTGCTTTTTTGCAAGATGGCCAGCATTCAATATTGGATATAAACAATCTTTAAATTTATTGAATAATATGCAAAGTGCATTTTCGTTTGATAAATTACAAGAACTTGCAAGTGTTTTAGGATTAACTGTTATTGGAGGATTTATTCCTAGTATACTTGGATCAAGATTACAAATAGGATTTGAAATGGTCAAATCTATTACTGATCCAAATACTGGAGAAGCAGTTGAACAAGCATTTAAGTTACAAGAGTCTTTAGATTCTTTATTACCTTATATGTTACCAATTCTATTTGTTGGTTTATGTTATTATTTATTAAAAAAGAAAAAAATGACACCTGTTAAAGTTATTCTTATCATTGCAGTTATTACATTTATATTAGGTGCAACTGGTATTATGGTGTAATTAATTATGAAAGGAATTTTATTAATTAGTCATGGAAAAATGGCAGAAGGAATGATTGATTCGATTTCATTGTTTTTTGGAGATTTGCAACAACTAGATTATTTGTGTTTAAAAAAAGAGGATAATCCAGAACAGTTTAAAAGTCTTATGACGGATAAAATAAAGGAATTAGATTTTGGAGATGGTGTGATTGTTCTAGCCGATATATTAGGTGGTAGTCCTTGTAATCAAGCGGCCTATCTTGTAAAAGAGAATATAACTGTTTTAACAGGCATGAATCTAGGTATGCTTATGACGATTATGTCTTTAAGACAAGGAGAAAGTATTGATATTGATATGGTATTAAATGATACTAAGATGGGAATAAATTGTTTAAATGACTTATTAGGGGTGAAAAGATAATGATAAAACATATTAGAATTGACAATAGATTAATCCATGGTCAGGTGGCAGCTGCTTGGAAAAATAATATTGGAGCAGATGCAATTATTGTTTGTAATGATGAGGTGGCTAAAGATCCAATACAAAAAATGATATTACCAATGGCTGCACAAGGATCTAAAGTTTTAGTTTTTAGTATTGATGAATTATGTGAATATGATCAAAAAAATCCTAATGAAACAAAATTTGTTATTTGTAAATTTGCAAGTGATTGTTTAAAATTATTAGAAAAAGGCTTAGAAGTAGAAGAAGTAAATATAGGTAATCAAGCACCTGTATTAAATACTGATTATGTTATGGTTAATGGATTTGTTGCAGCAACAAAAGAGGATGCAGTTACTTATAGAAAAATAGCTGAATTTAGAAATGGAAAGCTTCCTTGCCAAGTTATACCAACAAGACCAGTTGAAGATTTCTTAGAATTATTAGAAAAGGCAGGTTTATAAGCAAGCATATTGCTTGCTTTTCTCTTATATGTATATTTATATTCAACAAAAAATTAATAAATTTATGATATTACTTCTTCTTTGTATAGTAGTTATTCTTTTGGGATTTTATTTTTTATTTAAAAATCATTTAATAAATACGATTACATTTGTTATTTTATTCGTATTAATTACTTTTATGTTTAATTATATTATTAGATTTTTGGAACAAAATTTAGAACACCATACAATATATAAAATGTTAAAAAGAAAACAAATAGCCCTTGCTACAATTCAAAGCATCGAATTTTATAAAAAATCAAGAGACAGTTCATTTACCAAAAAATTTATATATAAACTTCATATTCTTATGAAAACAATAGAATCAGAAGTTATAGAGATAGATATTTATGAAAATATAAGAGATAGTCAAATTGATTGTTTACCTGGAGATGTTTATGTGACTTTTGATAAAGAATTGAAACGAATTGGAATTATTCCTACATTAATGATACAAATGACACCAGAAATTGAACCAGAGATCAGACATTTTGAAAAAATGTATGAAACACATTATATTGTTGCAATTAGGAAAAAAGGTTTAAGTTTAAAATCCATAACAAATGTTATGAAAGAAATAAAAAATAAAAAGAAATAGGTTGATTTTATTTAATAATACTTTATATACTTATTATGTTATGGAGGAAAACTATGAATAATATAAAAATAGAGATGGGATATAAATATATTGATGAAGTTAAGCGATTGATAAAATTATATATGAGTGAGCTTAATAGAAATTTAGATTTTCAAGATTTTGATGAAGAACTTAAACATCTTGAACAAAAATATGCTCAACCTCAAGGAATTATTTTGGTTGCACAAAATAAAAATAAAGATATTGTAGGTTGTGTTGCTTTTCACACATTTGATGAAAAGAAATGTGAAATGAAAAGATTATTTGTTTTACCAGAATATCGTTCAAAGAAAATTGGACAATTACTTGTAAAAAATATTATTCAATATGCCAAAGTTGCAGGATATGATGAAATGCTTCTTGATACAATCCAACCTTTAAAAAGCGCAATTCGTTTATATAAAAAAATGGGATTTCAAGAAATTGAACCTTATTATGATAATCCAATGAATGATGTTATTTATATGAAAATAAAGTTATAAAAAAGTGGGACTTTCAATTATATTTGAAAAGTATAATTGAATAGTTACCACTTTTTATTAATGAGATAAATGATAAATTTGAGTATATTTTTCTTTAAGATAATCGATGTAATATTGTGGATTGAAAGGTTCTCCTGTTACTTTTTGAAGAAGTTCATTAGTGTTATAAATAGCTCCATATTGATGGAAGTTATCTCTTAGATAATTTTTAATTTTTTTAAAATCACCATTTAAAATCCATTCTTCAATATCTGTTGTTTTTTTCATATAAGCATAAATTTGTGCACCAATAGCACTTCCAATAGCATAACTTGGAAAATATCCAAATGCACCACCCGCCCAATGAATATCTTGTAAAATACCTTCACTATCAAAAGAAGGTGTAACTCCTAAATATTCTTTATAGAGCTTGTTCCATAAAGTTGGTAATTGATGATAATCAATATCTTCTTCAAACATTTTCTTTTCAATTTCATAACGAACCATAATATGTAGTGAATAAGTCAGTTCATCAGCTTCAGTACGAATAAGATTTGTTTGTACTTTATTAATACCATCAATAAAATGTTGGAAAGTTACATCATCTAACAAAGGTTCAAAAGTTCTCTGAAGTTTTGAATAAATAGGTTTCCAAAATAAAGGACTACGACCTATTATATTTTCATAAAAACGTGATTGAGATTCATGAAATCCCATAGATGCCCCAACACCAATAGGTGTCATAGTTATATGATCAGCAATATTCATTTCATAAAGAGCATGTCCACTTTCATGGATTGTAGAAAAAAGTGCACTTTCTAGATTATGGGGATAATAATGTGTTGTTATTCTTACATCTTTATTATGAAAATTTGTTGTAAAAGGATGAACACTTTCTTTCATTAATCCTTTATTAAAATCAAAACCAACATATTCAGCAATCCAATGATTAAAAGTTTTTTGTTTATCAATATCATAATATCTTTCGTTATAAGTTTTATCAATAATGTGTGTTGAGTTTTGTATTTTTTGTAGTAAAGGAATAATTTCTTTCTTTAACATATTAAAAAATTGATCTAATTGTTGAGATTGAAAACCTGGTTCATAGTCATCTAATAAAACATCATAAAGATAGTGTTCATTGTTTCTTCGATATTTAGCAAACTCTTTTTCTTCTTCAACAATTTGTTTTAAATAAGGCAAAAAGAGTTCATAGTCATTTTCTTTTTTAGCTTTTTGCCATATACGTTGGGCTTTCATGAGAAGCTCTTGATGAGATTGATATTTTTGAACAGGAATCTTTTCAAATTTCTCAATGTCTTTTAACCATTTTTTAATTATTGTTTTTTGTTCTAAGGATAAATTTTGACTTTCTAATTCTAAAAGTAATTGTTTGACTTTTTTATCAGTTATCACTTCAAATAGCTCATGTGATAAAATACCTGCATAAGTGGTTGTTTGTTCTACTGATTCTTCAGGAGCTTCTGTATCTTGATCCCAAGAAAAAAGTGTTAATGCAGCATTAAGAGCTTGTCTTTTTAAAATGTATTGTTCCAAATCTTTGAATTTCATATTTTTCTCCTTTTATAAAAATATAAATATAATAAAACTTAATATTCCAATAGCAACTGCTGGAGGGTCAATATGGGTTCCACAATCAACATTAAATCGTGTGCCAAAAAGAGTAAATATAAGTTGTGATAAAATACCAAATAAAACAGCAATCAAAATATTATTTGTTTGAACAAAAGCATATCCTACAACCATAGAAATATGATGTGTAGCAGGAAACTGAGGGTACTTAAAAACAAATATTAAAGAGAATGCACTTACATAAAATCCAATAGCAGTAATATGTGTTAATTCAACTAGGTAAATTGTGATAAGTGAAACAATAATAGAAAGAATGAATTGAAATATAAGTAAACGAGACATAGCATTTCGAGAAGGGGCAAAAGGTTGTTTATTAATCCATTGTTCTTGATTAAAAAGTAATCTTCCTATTATCCCAACAATAACAACAACTAAAGCACCTATATCTAAAGGAAAAGCGTATGATGTAAAAAAAGTAAATAAAAGGTATCCTATAACCCCAAAAAAACCACCACATAAATAAACCTTAAAATCTTTTGTGAATAATAAACTACGATCTGTTTGTACTCCTCTTATATCATGATTTTTTGCAGCATATGCTGTTGCGATTGCAGCACCATTAAAAATAATACAAGGTAAAAATAAAACATTTAAAATGAAATCATTTAAAAATTGAACATTATAACCTGATAATGTTAAAAAAGAAACAATTAAACCAACGAAACCTGTACATATAAATGTTTGTGTACCTCCTAAAAAAGTACCAAAAATACCTGCACAAAATGAAAGTATAATCATTATAAAATTCATAATATTCCTCCCATCTATGAAGATATTTTAACATAAAATATCTGTTCTTTAAAAGTTCAAGATATAAAAATTATTTTTATAAAATTATTAAAGAAAAAATATGAGAAAGAAAATATATAAATCACATGATTTTTTTATATAAAAGGGTTATAATATGACACAGAAATTTCATATTGTATTGCTATAATGATAATGGAGGTGTAGTCAATGCAGAATAAAATCATTATTACAATTTTATCTTGCTTTATTATGATTGATGTTATATTGATTTATTTAACATTGACAATTATACCTATTAAGTTAAAGAGAAATTGTTTTACGTTTGAATATGGTGAAGAAATCTCAACAAAAGTTGAAGATTATGTGAATGCTAATGATTCTATATTGGAAAGTATAAAATTAAATATGAAAGGTGTTTCAACAGAAGTTGGTTTATATCATGCTTCAATAGAATATTTTGGAGAAGTTTATGATTTTGATATTGAAATTGTTGATACAATCAAACCAAAAGTACAATTAAAAAAGGTTGAATTTGAAATTGGGTTAGGAAAAAATGTTAAAGCTAAAGATTTAATTAAAGAGATAAAAGATTATTCTAAGACTTATGTTTATTTTTATAATGAAGAAACTGATCAGTATGTTACATCAAAATCTTATACAACAGAAGGTTCTTATATAGAAAGGATTGTTGTAAAAGATGAACATGGCAATCAATCAGCTGCCTTAAGGGTTAAAATTGTTGTGAGTAGGAATAAGGTTAAACCACATATAACAGGAATTGAAAGTGTTGTTATTCCATTAAATAGTTCTTTTGATTCTTTAAAAAATGTAAAAGCTTATGATGATATTGAGGGAGATATTACTGATAGAATAAAAGTAGAAGGAAAAGTGAATGTTCAAGAAGTGGGAGAATATTTATTGACTTATTCAGTGAGTGATAGTGATGGAAATATAATGAAAAAGACAAGAAAGGTAACTGTGGAAGAATGATAACAAATTTATATATATTGATATGTTTAATTATTTTTGTTTATATTCAATTTATTAATAAAGAAGATAAATTATATTGTGCAATGAAATTGGGAGCATTTTATCCTCCTAATGTAAGAGAGAAAAAGGAATATTATCGTTTTATAACTTGTAATTTTATACATATAGATTTTATTCATTTTTTGATGAATGCTTATATTTTATATGATTTAGGTCAATTTTTTGAGTCTTTATTAGGGACAATGCCTTATCTTTATTTGATATTTATTTCTATGATTTTAAGTTCTTTGTTATGTTATTCTGCTTCTGAAGTTTCAGAACAAAGTAATCATACTATTACATTTGGGGCAAGTGGTGTGGCATATGGCTTTTTTGGAGCAATTGTCGCTTTAGCCTTTATTCATGGTGGAGCATTTTATGAATTATTTGAAAGTTTTTTTCCTATTATTGCGATTAATTTTGTTTATACTATTTTTAATAGTCGTGTTTCTAAAACTGGACATCTAGGTGGTTTTATTGGGGGAATCTTAAGCATTGTGATTCTTATGGCTTTGAAATTGATATGAGATTGTTAATTGATGGTGATGCTTGTCCACAAAAAGAACAAATATATGAAATATCTCAAAAATACCAAATACAGATGATTGTTTTTTTAGATTATGCTCATGTATCTAATTTGATGAAGTGTGAAGTGAGATATTGTGAAATAGGAAAAGATAGTGTTGATTTAATGATTATTAATGAGGTGAAAGATGGTGATATTGTGATTACACAAGATTATGGATTGGCTTCATTAGTGATTGTTAAGGGGGCTAAAGTTTTACATACAAGTGGAAAATTTATTCATGGTAGAAATATTGATGAATTATTAATGAGTAGATATGTGGGTTATAAGGAAAGAAGTAGAAATAAGCATGTAAAAGGTCCTAAAAAAAGAACATATAATGATAATTTATATTTTCTTTCGCAATTAGAAAAACTTTTAGAAAATGAAAGTTGATATTTTTCAACTTTTTTTCTTTTATAGAAGAAAAAGAGAAATAAAAAAAGAATATATAAGAAGAAGGTATAATAGATATATGTTGCTTAAAGCATTGTGATAATGTTTGCTTTATGTTATACTGTGTTTAGAAATAACCTCTGGAAGGATTGTTGATGTTTGGATAACCATTTGTATTATCAGAAACTTTCTCAGTTAAGACTCTTTGATGATGATTTTATGATTATTGCTTTAAAAAATAAGGAATGTGTAGAATGTATTTTACGTATTATCTTGAATGATAAAAATTTAAAGGTAAAAGAATTACATAATCAGTATCCTCATAAAAATCTCCATGGAAAATCAATAGAAGTT
This sequence comes from uncultured Erysipelotrichaceae bacterium, assembly GCA_910588075.1. Taxonomy (GTDB): domain Bacteria; phylum Bacillota_I; class Bacilli_A; order Erysipelotrichales; family Coprobacillaceae; genus MGBC163490. Next base: position 40,534 of record CAJUOS010000013.1, read on the forward strand.
GATATTTTGGCTATCAATTATAAATGCTAACATAAGAATGTACAGAAATGATCATTTAAAAATGTACAAAGT
>CAJUOS010000014.1 GCA_910588075.1 uncultured Erysipelotrichaceae bacterium
ATTATACACTAAAAAAGCACACCTTATGGTGCACTTTGAATTTTAATTTAGGAAAACTCTTGCTGTTTATACAGTAAGAGTTTTTACAATTAAGATACTTTATCTTTTAAAATATTTTTATTAATGAAATCAAATACTTTATTCCAATATGCTTTTGGGTTATAGTCTTTAGCTTCAGCATGTCCTGCCTGTTCCACAATATACATATCTTTAACACATGTTGCTGCTTTATACACTTCATAAACCATAGATGTAGGTACAAAATCATCCTTACCTCCATGTATAAACAACATTGGTTTTTGACATTTTTTAACCTGTTCAATACTTGATGCTTCTTTAAAAGAATATCCTGCTCTCATTTGAGCAACCACATTAGAAATATCCAATACTGGGAATGTTGGTAATGAAAATCTTTTATCTAACTCACTTGCAAATATATCCCATACACTTGTATATCCGCAATCTTCAATATATCCAACTACATAATGGCTATTTTCACCAGAAAGCATCATAGTTGTTGCTCCACCCATAGATACACCATGTACAATAATCTTTGCATCTTTATCTTTTTCAACAATCCAGTCAATCCAACACAATATATCGTCTTTATCTAGCCAACCCATTCCAATATAATCTCCACCACTATCTCCATGTGCACGATTATCGGGTAATAGAACATTATATCCTCTTTGATAATATTCAGCACCATAAGACATCATATTTTTATTACTTGATTTATAACCATGTACTAAAATAACCCAATTATGTTGATTCTTATGCTCTTTATATTTAGCTTCTACAATAACATCTGTATTAACTCCAATATTCATAGTATTTAAATTTTTTTGAAATAATTCACCTTTTTGATTTTCTTGAGATTTATTTGAAGCTATAATTGTTTGATCTTTATCACTTGCTTTGACTGTGTCTTCAACATTTCTTTGATCTGAATCACTTGTTGGTGATAGTGCATAATTAACAAAGTAATTTCCTATTCCAAAACTCACACTTAATAATATTGATAAAACAATAAATAATAGTAACCATTTATTTTTTAATAATTTCATTGTATCCCTCCGTTTTGTCTATTTTATATAAAATTTTTTAACTAATCAAGAGAATTATAAAAAAGAATCAAGATTTTTTTCCTGATTCTATATTTTTAAATGCTGTTGATAACATTAATTTAATTCTATTCAATTGATTGACTTCACTTGCTCCAGGATCATAATCAACAGCCACTATATTACTTTGTGGATATTTTTTCTTAAAGCTTTAATAACACCTTTTCCTGTAACGTGATTAGGTAAACAAGCAAATGGTTGCATACATACTATATTAGGAGCACCCTCTTCAATCAGCTCAATCATCTCTCCTGTTAAAAACCATCCTTCCCCTGTTTGATTTCCAATAGAAACAATTTGACTTGCTTTTTTAGCAATCAAATCAATAGGTTGAGGTGCATCAAAACGTTTTGATTGTTTTAATGCCTTAATCATATCTTTTCTTAGATAATCTATAAACCAAATAGCAAAATGACATAACCATACTGAAGTTTTCTTTGCATCAAAATGTTCATGTTCATATTCAGTATTATAAAAACAATATTGAAAGAAATCTATTAAATCTGGCATAACAGCTTCGCCCCCCTCTGCTTCTATAATATCAACAATTTGATTATTAGCAGTCGGATGAAATTTGACTAAGATTTCTCCTACCAACCCTATTCTTGGTTTTTTGATATTTAATAATGGTAATTCATCAAAATCTTTCACTATTTGATAAACATTGTGTTTAAATTCTTTTAAACTTCCATTTCTAACATTTTGTTTACATTTTTCTACCCATGATTTATAAAGTTGATTAGCTGTCCCTGCTTGTGCTTCATATGGTCTTACACGATAAAGAACCCTCATAAAAAGATCTCCATACATAGCTCCAATAATCACCTTTTTAGCAACACTATATGTAATCTTAAATCCTGAATGATTTTCTAATCCTGAAAGATTAGCTGAAATAACAGGAATATGCTCCATGCCTGCATCTTTTAAAGCCTTTCTAATAAATGCTATATAATTGGTTGCTCGACATCCTCCTCCTGTTTGAGTAATCATTAATGCAACCTTATTTAAATCATACTTTCCACTATTTAATGCATTCATCATTTGACCTGTTACCAAAATACTTGGATAACAAGCATCATTATTTACATATTTTAATCCTTGTTCTACTGCATCTTTATCAACTGATGGTAAAACAACAAAATGATAACCTTCTTCTTGCATAGCCGCTTCAACAAATTGAAAATGGATAGGAGACATTTGTGGACATAGTATTGTATATTTCTCTTCTTTCATTTGTTTTGTAAATGATATTTTCTTTTGTTCATATTTATTATAAAGATTTATTTTTTTATCTTTTTTCTCAATCGTTGCTTTTAAAGAACGAATACGAATACGAATTGCTCCTAGATTACTTCCTTCATCTATTTTAATTAAAGTATATATTTTCTTTCTTGCATTAAGAATTTCAGCAACTTGATCTGTTGTAACTGCATCCAATCCACAACCAAACGATGTTAATTGTACAAGTTGTAAGTCTTCTTGTGATGAAACAAAAGATGCTGCTTTATATAAACGTGAATGATATGTCCATTGATCAACAACTCTTAACTTTAAATGTTCTTCATCTAAATAACAGACACTATCTTCACTTAAGACAACAAATCCCTCACTTGTAATTAAATCAGCAATTCCATGATTAATCTCAGGATCAATATGATAAGGTCTTCCTGCTAAAACAATTCCTTGTAGATGATTTTCTCTCATATACTTTATTGCTTTTTGACCTTCTTGTTGTATATCTTGTTGACATCGTTCTAATTCTTCAAATCCTCGTTCAATAGCATGTTTTAATTCTTTATCTGAAATGTGATACTCTTTTAATTCTTCTTTTAGTACATGAAACAATGTTTTAGGATTATTTAATGACACAAACGGATTTTTAAAAATAATATGATTGTCTTGTAAAGTATCAACATTATTTCTAATAACCTCTGGATATGATGCTACAACTGGACAATTATAATGATTTCCAGCATCTTCATACTCTAATCTCTCATATGCAACTGATGGATAAAAAATAAACTTTATTCCTTTCTCTATGAGACTTTCTATATGTCCATGTGTTATTTTGGCAGGATAACAAGCACTTTCACTAGGAATAGATTCTATTCCTTTTTCATAAATGTTTTTTGAAGAGCGAGGTGATAAAATAACTCTAAATTTTAATTCTGTTAAAAAGGTATGCCAAAATGGATAATTTTCATATATATTTAATGCTCTTGGAATACCAACAATTCCTCTTATTGCTTCTTCTTTTGCTAGTGAACGATATTGAAAAATACGTCGATACTTATAATCAAACAAATTAGGCAAAGACTTTGATTTTAATGGCATATTGGCACCTCGTTCACACCTATTTCCACTTATAAATTCTCTACCATCATTAAATAATGTCATTGTTAACATACAATTATTTGTACATTTTCCACAGTTGCGCATTGTATTTTCATATGTTAGTGCTTCAATTTCATCTAAAGTTAAAAGTGTTGTTCCTTTTCCATCATCTTTCTCCATAGCTATTTTTGCCATTCCATAAGCACCCATTAATCCAGCTATATCTGGACGTATAACTTCTACATTCGCTTCCTTTTCAAACGCTCTTAATACTGCTTCATTATAAAAAGTTCCACCCTGTACAACGATATGTTTTCCGATCTGTTCTTTATTTCTAAATTTAATAACTTTGTATAGTGCATTTTTAATAACTGAATAAGATAAACCAGCTGAAATATCCTCTAAAGTTGCTCCTTCTTTTTGAGCTTGTTTTACTTTTGAATTCATGAAAACTGTACATCGACTTCCTAAATCTAATGGATTTTTAGCAAGTAAAGCAGTTTCAGCAAAATCTTCAATATTATATTTTAATGAATGGGCAAAAGTTTCTAAAAATGATCCACACCCTGATGAACAAGCTTCGTTGAGTGTAATATCTTGAATAACCTCATCCTTAATTGTAATAGCCTTCATATCTTGACCACCAATATCAAAAATAAAGTCTACATCAGGTTGAAAATGTTTGGCTGCTGTATAATGAGCAATTGTTTCCACCTCACCTATATCAACCTTTAATGCAGCTTTTATTAATGCTTCTCCATATCCAGTAACACCTGCTTTTTTTATTTGACATCCTTGAGGAATGAAATGATAAACTTCTTTCATAATTCTCATAATTAAATTCAAAGGATTTCCTTCATTAGAATTATAAAATGAATAAAGAATTGATCCTTCATTATCAATCAAAATAACTTTAGAAGTTGTAGAACCCACATCTATGCCTAAATAAATATCTCCTTGATAATTTTTTATATTTCTTTTTTTAGTTTTAGCTTGATAATGTCTTTCTCTAAATTGATTTAATTCTTCTTCATTATTAAATAATGGCTCTAGTGTATAAGAAGATTCAACTTGTTGAGATGTTAAATTCTTAAGATTTTGAATCAATTCATGAAGAGAAATACTTTTCTCAACATCTTTAGCATTTAAACAAGCTCCAATCGCAACAAATAATTGAGAGTTTTCAGGAAAAATAATATCTTCATCTTTTAAATCTAATGTTTCAATAAAACGTTGTCTTAGTTGATCTAAAAAATATAATGGTCCTCCTAAGAAAGCAACTTTTCCACGTATAGGTTTACCACATGCCAAACCACTAATTGTTTGATTAACAACAGCTTGAAAAATAGAAACTGCAATATCTTCCTTTTGAACACCTTCATTAATTAAGGGTTGTACATCAGTTTTCGCAAAAACACCACAACGAGAAGCTATCGGATAAATGGTATGATAGTTTTTAGCTAATTCATTTAATCCTTGTGCATCTGTTTGTAAAAGTGTTGCCATTTGATCAATGAATGCTCCTGTTCCTCCTGCACAGCTTCCATTCATTCTTTGTTCTAATGAACCTTCAAAATATGTAATTTTAGCATCTTCTCCACCTAGTTCTATGGCCACATCTGTTTCTGGAATATAAGTTTCTATTGTTTTTGTACAAGCAATAACTTCTTGTACAAATTTTATATTTAATGATTCCGATATAGATAACCCTCCTGAGCCTGTCATCACTGGATAAATTTCTATATCTTGATATTGTTTTTGAATATCCTCTAATAAAAATAAAATTGTTCTTCTTACATCAGAATTATGTCTTATATAATGAGAATATAGACATTGATTACTTTCATCTGTCAGATAAGCTTTAACTGTTGTTGAGCCTACATCTATTCCTAAATAATAATTCATATAACTACTCCTTTACTTCACCCTTTTTATACAAAATATTTCATAAGTTTAACTATGAAATATCTAAACATAAATTTGAAATTTTCTTCATAATACGAATATGTTCTCTTGCATCCTTCTCTCCTAATTTTTCTAACATACGACAAACATGTTCTAAAATATAACGTCGTCTTTCTTCTCCATATTGTCTTCCTTTATCAGTAATATATACACATATTTTTCTTTTATCATTTGAGTCGCTTCTTCTTTCTATAAATCCTTTTTTTGATAAATTATTCAAAATAGCTGCAACTCTAGATGTATTAATATCAAAACGTTGACTTATATTTCTAGCATTTGATCCATTATTTTCATCAATCAAATAAATTAATACAGCCAACTCTCCTTTAGCTATCTCTGAAATATTACCTTGAATAATATATCCAATTCTTTCTCCAATAATTAAATAATCAAGTAATTCTTTTGCATATTTTTGATAATCCATATTTTTACCTCACACTATGAGCATTTTAAACAAATTGTCTTATTTTGTCAAATTATATGATTTTTTTCAAATATCTTTTTTGAATTGATGTTCTTTATATGAATTGATAAAATAAAAAAGAGGGTGATGATAATGTATCAAAAAATTAAAAGTTTATCTGAAAAATATTTTATAGAAACAATTCAAATTCGTAGAGATATTCATAAATATGCTGAAAGAGGATGGTTAGAAACAAGAACAGCTTGTTTTATAGCAACTCAACTAGAAGAATTAGGATATGAAGTTTTAACTGGTGAAGATATTATGATTAAAGAAGCTCGTATGGGATTACCTTTAGAAACCTTTCTTCATCTTAATGATCGTAGAGCTTTTAATGAAGGGGTTAATCAAAAATATTTTAATAAAGTTAAAAATGGTATGACAGCTGTGGCTGGTGTTTATAAGAATAGTGATGATGGTCCAACAATTGCCTTGAGATTTGATATTGATGCTTTGGGACTTATAGAAGACTCATCCTCTGGACACATTCCATATCAAAAAGGATTTTCTTCTTGTCATTTAGAGGCTATGCATGCTTGTGGGCATGATGGACATACTGCTATTGGTTTAACTACAGCAAAAATATTAATGGATATTAAAGAAAGTATACATGGAACAATAAAACTTATTTTTCAACCTGCTGAAGAAGGAGTAAGAGGTGCGAAGTGCATTGCTGAAAGTGGTTTTTTAGATGATGTTGATTATATTTTTGCTGCTCATATTATGCCTCAAATTTCAGATTATGATTTATATTTTGGAATGAATGAATCATTTGCTACAACAAAGTTAGATGTTACTTATCATGGTGTATCAACACATGCTGCTGAATCACCTCAATTTGGAAAAAACGCTTTACTTTCAGCTGCTAACTGTATTTTAAATCTTCATTCTATTCCTCGTAATAGTGATGGACAAACACGTGTAAATGTTGGAACTGTACGTGCTGGAACAGGTAGAAATGTTATTCCTGAAACAGCGAAATTAGAAATAGAAGTTCGTGGTGTTACAACTGAACTAAATAGATATATGGAAATGTATGCAAGAGATATTATTAATGCTTCTGCACTCATGCATGATACTGTTGTGGAAATTAAAGAAATGGGTAAAGCTTATGCTTTATCTTGTGATGAAGATTTTATGAATGAAATTCGTCATTTATGTAAAGAAAACTTAGATGATTTAAAACTTCCTTCAAATAATTTAAGTCCTTTAGGTGGTAGTGATGATTTTTCTTATATGATGACACGAGTTCAAGCTCATGGTGGTAAAGCTACTTATATGAAACTTTTAACTTCTATTCAATCTTCACCTCATAATACAACTTTTGATTTTGATGAAGATGTGCTAAAAAAGGGAACTAGAATCTTTGCTAGTATTGTTTATTATTTATTTAATCATTCTTCATTATAACAAGAAAAATAGGGTAGTCATTCCAATCTTCTACCCTATTTCCATTTCATATTTAATCATTATTCTATTCTTCTTTAAACAATGCTCTCCCAATCCTTACTAATGTAGCCCCTTCTTCCAAAGCAATCTGATAATCTTCTGACATTCCCATTGATAACTCTTTTAAAGGATATTGAGGAAATTCATCTTTTAATTCTTCTAATAATTCTTTTGTTTTTCTAAAATAAATACGTGTTTGTTCTAATTCTATATGTGGTGCCATCATCATTAACCCATCAACAATAATATGTGGACATTCTAAAATAAGTTTCATTGCATCTCTTATATCATTTTTATCAAAACCTTGTTTACTCTTTTCATCAGCAATATTAACCTCTAATAAAACACGAATCTTTAAATCATGTTTTTGTGCTTGCTTTTCTACTTCTTTTATTAATTTCATAGAATTAATTGAATGAATTAATTCTACTTTATCAATAATGTATTTTACCTTATTAGTTTGCAATGTCCCTATAAAATGCCAATGTCCTTTTCCTTGATATTTCTCATACTTATCTAAAAATGCCTGAACTCTATTTTCTCCAAAATACATACAACCACAATCTTCTAATTTTTCTATTTCACAAACATCTACATATTTTGTAGCAGCAACAAGACATGCTGGTTGAATTTCATTTAAAATATCTTTTACAACAGCTTTATTAACTCTCATTTTTCATCACCTTTCTTATATTACATAACTTTTTGATTATTTTACTATATTTTTTATGTATAATCAAAATAAGTACACATATTTATGTTATGATTAAAACTATAAAAAGTAGGTGAGAAGATGAATGATTTAATGGAAAGATACTTAAGTGCTGTTTGTTCTTATTTTATGGGTCCAAAAAGAAAAGTTATTTATAAAGATCTTAAGAAGCAACTACAAGCAAGTGCTAAGAATTATGATAATTTAGAAGACCTTTTGATTGATTATGGACATCCTAGAAGTTTAGCACTTAGTTTTGGCTATAGACCTTTTATTAGCCATATTTATAATCCTAAGGTTGTTAATTTGATAGAAAGAATTGTTTTTTCATTATCATTTATATATTTATTTTTTTCAACTCTTTATTATTTACAACAATTAAATTGTTTACCATTTCTATCTACCCAACAAATAGCATCAACCTTAAATGATTCAACATTTCTAACTTGGATACTATTACATCCAATGATAGTTATGAGTGGTATTTTTATTATTGCTGCTTTAGAACTTTTTATTTTAGATTATAAAAATTCACTAAAACAAGAACATGATTTAAAATGGGATTTAAAAACTTTATATAAACTATGTCCACCATCTCATTATCCTTATCATGTTATTGAAACAATATTTATTATTATCTTTACGATATTTTTCTTTTTCTTTTCATTATTTTTTACAAGTCATAAAATATTAGAAATACAACATGCATCATCACAAATGATTCATTTAATGACATATTTCTTTCAACCTTTTATTATGATTATTTATTTAGACTATATTATTGATTTAACAAAAAAGAAATATACAAAGAAATATCTTAAATATAGTAGTGTTATTAATTTATTTACAATAGTTGCTCTTATTACATTTATTGTTAATTCAGAATATTTACAATATTATTTATTACCTCTTAATATAACATTTAGTTATTTCTTAGTTAATTTCTTTATTATTGGAGCAATTTCTATTATATTATTTATTTCTTTATATAAATTATTAAGAAATATAAAATCTTATCGATCTTTATTCAAAAAGTAAAACAAGGTAACTATAAGCTACCTTGTTTTTATAATTAACGTATTTTTGTTCCATTAGGAAGTGTTTCTACTGAAATAACTTCTAATAACTTTTTCTTTGAACCTGCCAAAATCATACCTTGAGATTCTACCCCTCTTAACATTGCTGGTTTTAAGTTTGCCACAACTATAACTTTCTTACCAATCATATCATCTGGTGAATAATGTTCTGCAATACCTGAAACAATTTGTCTTGTTTCTTTTCCAATATTAATTTGTGAAACTAATAAACGATCTGCACTTGGATGTTTTTCACACTTTTCAACAGTACCTACAACAAGTTCTACTTTAGCAAAATCATCTATACTTATTAAGTTTTCATCAACTTGAGGTTCTTCTTTTTTAGGTTGTAAATCATTGACTTTCTTTTCAACTTCTTTTGGATCTAATCTTGCAAATAATTGTTGTGGTTTATCTGTAACTTTTGTTCCTTCTTTATATAAACCAAAAGTTGTTAAATCTTTCATTTGTCTTTGATCTGTATTAATTTGATCTAAAATTTTAGTTGATGTTGATGGCATATATGGTTCTAATGCTATAGCAGCAAAGCGAATAGCTTCTATTAAGTTATAAAGAACAGTTGCTAAACGTTCTTTCTTAGTTTCATCTTTAGCTAATGCCCATGGCATTGTATCATCTATGTATTTATTTGTTCTTCTTAATAATACAAAGATTTCATCTAATGCTTTAGAAGCTTTAAATTCATCCATTAATGTTTGAACCTTATGCGGCATAGCTAAAGCAATATCTTTTAATTCATTATCAACATCTTCATCAATATGAGGATTTGTAACAATACCATCAAAATATTTATTTGTCATAGCAATTGTTCTATTCACTAGATTTCCTAAAATATTTGCCAAATCTGAATTAATACGTTCTACTAATAAATCCCATGTTATGCTTCCATCATTATCATAAGGAATTTCATGTAAAACATAATATCTTACAGCATCTACTCCAAAAATATCTACTAAATCATCAGCATAAATAACATTACCTTTAGATTTAGACATTTTACTTTCACCTTGTAGTAACCAAGGATGTCCAAAAACTTGTTTTGGTAAAGGAATATCTAAAGCCATTAACATAATTGGCCAATAAATTGTATGGAATCTCACAATATCTTTTCCTATTAAATGAATATCAGCAGGCCAATATTTTTTATATAATTCTCCATGATTTCCATCTACATCATAACCCAAACCTGTAATATAATTTGTTAGTGCATCTATCCAAACATAAACAACATGTTTTGGATCAAAATCTACTGGAATTGACCATTTAAAAGTTGTACGTGATACACATAAATCTTGTAATCCTGGTTTTAAGAAATTATTCATCATTTCATTTTTTCTAGAAACTGGTTGAATAAATTCAGGATGTTCTTCTATATGTTGAATTAAACGATCAGCATATTTAGATAATTTAAAGAAATAAGCTTCTTCTTTTGCATCATGAACTTCTCCCCCACAATCTGGACATTTTCCATCAACTAATTGTGATTCTGTAAAAAATGATTCACAAGCTGTACAATATTTACCTTCATAATGTCCTAAATAAATATCCCCTTGATCATATAATTTCTTAAATATTTTTTGAACTTGTTTAATATGGTATTCATCTGTTGTTCTCATGAATTTATCATATGTTGTATCCATTAAATCCCAAATATTTTTTACAATTGCTGCTTTTTCATCAACAAATTGTTTTGGAGGAATACCAGCCTCTTTTGCTTTTAATTCAATTTTTTGTCCATGTTCATCTGTACCAGTTTGAAAATAAACATGATAACCTTCTTGTCTTTTACTTCTAACTATTGCATCTGCTAAAATAATCTCATAAGTATTTCCAATATGAGGCTTACCAGAAGTATATGTAATTGCTGTTGTTAAATAATAATCTTTTGGATCTTTCATCATTTTTCTCCTTTCAAAATAAAAAACGTCCTATAAAAGGACGTATTATACGCGGTACCACCTTTTTTACACATCAAGTGTCTCTCAAAACTTTAACGCAGTTAACGTTTATCTCTAACTATTCAAGATAACAGCTCCCAGACCATTCTCATAAAAGTTATGTACTGATTTTCACCATCCATCAGCTCTCTATAACGCCCTTTTAATCTCTTCTGTTCTTTGCTTTTATACCTTTTAACCTTAACAAATATCATAGATATTGTCAATACAATTTCATGCTTTCTCTTTGACAAAAAGAATCAATTTTTATACAAATATTTCTAATAATTTACTCACATTTTATAACAAAATCTTCTTTTATATTTTTATTCTAATTCCCTCTATGATTCCAAATAAATCTTATTAAAAAGCTTTTTAATTGATTTAATATATCCATGCCATCTAATATATCAATAGTTTTATACTTACATTATGAATAATTTCTTCTTTATTTACCAACTCAAAATAACCCAAAGTTTCTTGTATTTCCAACCGCCATAATTAATAAGTATACTATCTAAACAAAAAAGAGTATAAATTCTTTGAATTTAACTCTTTATCTAACAAACATTCTAATAAGTTTATTTTTAATATTATTATATGGATAATATCTCAATGGTAAATCAATCCATCTTGCTTTTTTTACAATGCTTTTTGTATGTGAAAATGTTTGAAAACTTTTCTTTCCATGGTATGCTCCCATTCCACTATTTCCAACTCCACCAAATCCTAACTTTGAAGTTGCAAGATGAATGATTGTATCATTAATACATCCACCACCATAACTACATGAATTCAATATTTGATTTTGAATATGTCTTTGTGATGAGAAAACATATAATGCAAGTGGCTTTTCATGACAATTAATAAATCCAATAGCCTCGTCTATATTTCTATAAGTTAAAATAGGTAAAATAGGTCCAAAGATTTCCTCTTGCATTAAAGCATTTTTGTCATCTTTAACGTCTACTAAAGTAGGTTCAATTTTAAATGTTTGGCTATCACTATGTCCTCCATAAATAATAGATTGATTTTCTAATAAATGATTTAATCTTTCAAAATGTTTTTTATTAATAATTTTTACTAATTGAGAATGATTTAATGGTTTCTCTCCAAAAAAATGATAAATCATTTCTTGCATATATATTACAAAATCTTCTTTTAAATCTTCTTTAATGAGTAAGTAATCAGGAGCAACACATGTTTGTCCTGCATTTAAGAATTTACCAAAGGCGATTCTTTTTGCTGCTAGTTTTAAACTTTTTCTATCATTAACAATACATGGGCTTTTTCCACCTAATTCTAGAGTAACTGGTGTTAAATAATGACTGGCTTTTTCCATGACTAATTTTCCAACATTGACACTTCCTGTAAAGAAAATATAGTCAAAACGTTGTTCTAATAATTGTGTATTTTCTTCTCTTCCACCCTCAACAACACAAACATGACGTTGATCACATGTTTCTTGAATCATTTTAAAGATAATATGTGAAACATGTGGAGCATATGCACTTGGCTTTATAACAACACAGTTTCCTGCAGCAATAGCACCAATAGCGGGTTCTATTGATAACATAAATGGATAATTCCATGGACTCATAACAAGTGTTACTCCATATGGCTCATAATATTCAAAGCTTGTTCCATAAAATTGTGCTAATGGTGTATAGACATATTTCTTTTTAGCCCAATGTGATATATGTCTTAATTGATGATTAAGTTCTGATAATGTTAAACCTATTTCACACATATATGATTCTACTGCATCTTTATTCAAATCAGCTTTTAAAGCACCAATTATTTCTGTTTCATGTTCTTGAATCCATTTTTTTATTTTTCTCAATGTTTGTTTTCTATATTTTATATCTTTTGTTATATTGGTTTGATAGTATTCTTTTTGATGAAGAACAATTTCTTTAATATCCATAAATACCTCCTAATATATCCATGACATCTTGATAATCAACATATTTTTCATTAACAAGCATAGCTCCATCATTCATTGCTTTTTCAACAATTTCATCAATATGACTCTTTAAATCATCAATACTTAATAATGAAATAGGTAACTTTGTTGTTATATGAAGTTGATTCAATAACGTTTCTATACATTCTATTGTTTTATCTGCTCTTTTTTCTATTGGAGTACTCGCATATAATTCACTACCTCCAACATATAAAAGAAGTTCTCCATATAGCTTCTGACATTGATTTTGATTAAACTTCATACATGGAACTAAAAGCATACTCATTGCATCACCATGAGGAATATGACAAACTGCTCCTAAAGCATGACCTATCCCATGAACAACTCCTACCATTGAATTAGAAAATGCACAGCCTGCATTATAAGAAGCAATTGCTAAAGCCGTTCTTGCATCTTTATCTTTTGGATGATTTATTATTTTATCAATATTTTTAAAAATCATTTGAATAGCATTTATGGCATAAACATCACTTATAGGATTTTTTCCAGAGCAACTGTATGCTTCAATAGCATGAGTAAGTGCATCAATCGCACAACTTGCTGTTGTCTTTAGAGGTAAATTTAATGTTGTACGAGGATCAATGAAAGCAACATCAAATTGCATAAATTCAGAAATAATTTCCATTTTGACACCTTTTTCTAGATTTGAAATAACTGCAACATTTGTTGCTTCACTTCCTGTTCCACTTGTTGTAGGAATAGCAAAAAATGGTATATCAATTCCTTTTTCTAAACTTTCAAATCCAATAATTTCATCAAATGATGAGACTTCTTGGCTCAACATAAGATAAACTCCCTTTGCTGTATCTAAGACACTGCCTCCACCAATTGCTATAATTCCATGACATTGATGTTTTTGATATAAATTCACAATATCTTCTATTGTGTGAATTGATGAATCTACAGGAATATGACTATAAGTTATATAGGGTAAAGAAAAATGTTTTATACATTGAGAATAAACACCAACCTCTATAAGAACTTCATCTGTTAAAATCAATGGATATGTCATATGATATTGCTGACATTGATAATCAAATTGCTCTAAAGCATTATTTCCTGCTATTAATTTGGTTTTATTTACAAATTCAAAATATTTCATAATTTCTCTCCTATACAAATAATGTTTTTATATAAACAATCAACATAGGTTGATATCTTTTTTGATAATGATTTAAAATACGTTTTGTCATAAAATAAGGAAATAAATATGTTTCAACTAAATCAACACATCGAACAAAACGCATACTTTCATAAATATCACCCTTTAATATAAAACAATGTTGTAGATATGCTTGCTTAACACTCATCATTCCTGTAAAAACTTTAAATGCTGTAGAAATACTTTTAAAAGTAATTTCAATATCTGCATTCTTATTTTTAACTTTTGATAACCCTTTTAAATATTGATATTGAATTGTTAATGATGGTCCATTTATAATACTTAAACGAATTGTTTTATCTTGATTCCATCCATTTAATTCTTTTGAAATACGTTGATCATCTTTATACAAAACTTTCATTCCTCTATATAAAAACTGTAAAACAATATATATAATTATTTTTTGTATATTTTTCATAGCCCCTCCATCTACTTAAAATTTTTTAAGTTTTTACCAATATACACCTCTTTTTATAAAAACACAAGATATTTTTATTATATGAAATTATTATTTCAATTTTTCTCAAAAAAAAGAATAGTTTCTAAAATGAACCTATTCTACTATTCCTTAATTCTTATTAGATACAATTAAACATTTTAATATTAATCCAAACCCAATGGCTGTTAAACCAAACATTAAAATAAAATCAAATAAACTTGTCGTTATAAAACGTATTCTCACTCCCATAATAATAGTTATTAAAATACATAGTATTCCAAATCCTACTAGAAGCCATGCTCCTTTAGAACTTGGTTCTATGACCTTCCATATAATTCCTATTAATAATGGTATAATAATCATTCCACTTGAAACATGAAAATGTCCTATATAAAATCCCCATGAAGCAGTTACCATTGTATTTTGAAAAATGATGTAAATACCCCCAAAGAAAAATATTAATCCTAAGCCCAAATCTCTTAACATAGTATCTTTTTTCATTTTATTCCCCTTGACTTTCCCCTTCATTTTTTGCTTCTTTATCTTCTTTTACTCTTTCTTCTAGTCCTTTAGCAATTGCTCCTGCAATATTATCCAATTGACTATCACTTGTTAAATAATTAAAATCTGAACTTTTAATATATCCTAATTCAATTAATACAGAAGGTACAGTATTATCTCTTAAAACTTGTAAATTATGCCCATCAACAAGTCCTCTATTTCTAGAAATTTTTAATTCATCTATTTTTGTTAAAATACTTTCTGCCAAAGGTGTACTTTCATTATTTCTAGTGTATATTTCAAAACCTGAAATACTTGTATTATTTGCAAAGTCATTAACATGTATAGATACAAAATAATCTGCTTGATTTTGTTGACTCATTGCTGCTCTCATATGTAAATCAGTAGATTTATCACTATTCAATTCTTTATCATCTTTTCTTGTAAGAATGACTTTTATATCTTTTTTCTCTAATGCTTTTTGTAAATACTTGGCTGTTTTCAACGTAATATCTTTTTCATAGATGTTTTTTGTATTTGCACCTACATCATAACCACCATGACCAGGATCAATAATAACAGTAGCACGATATTTTTTTACAGATATTTTTTCACCAGCTATTAAATCATTTATGAGATTTATAGCATGACTAATAAGAAAGCTTGCACTTTTATATATTCCAAATATTAATAGACACACTATGATCAAAGCAATGAACACCCTACTCCATTTCAATTTCTTTTTTTTCTTTTTCTTTGCCATGTTCATCACCTCTTTTTTTATTCTATCATTTTTTGACAAATAGATAAATAATCTTACCTATATTTTATTTATACAAATACAAAAAGATGGATTTTTCTATCCATCTTTCACAATTTATCCATTATTTTTAACATGAATACGATTAATAGCTTTTTTAAGTGCAATCTCAGCTCTTATAATATCAATATTACTTTGACTATGATGTAAACGTCCTTCTGCTCTTTGTTTTGCCTCTTCAGCACGTCTTATATCAATTTCCTCTGGAGATTCTATTGCATTTGCTATAATTGTTGTTTCCTCATCATTAACATAAACAAATCCTCCAGAAATAGCAAAAGTTTTTCTTTCACCATTTTCAATATAATTCATTTCAGAAATGTCTATTGCACTTGCTAATGGTATATGATTCGCAAGAATTCCAATTTGTCCTGCAGTGGTTTTTAAATTCAACATTTCAATATCAGTTTCTTTGTAGATTCCCTTAGGAGTTACAATTTTTAATTTAAATGGCTTCATCAAATGACTTTGCTTTTTCTACTGCTTCTTCTATAGAACCTACATTGTGGAAAGCTTGTTCAGGTAAATGATCCCATTTTCCTTCTAATATTTCCTTAAATCCTCTGATAGTATCTTCTACTCGGACATATTTTCCTTCCATTCCAGTAAACTGACTTGCCACTGTAAATGGTTGAGATAGATAATTACGTACACGTCTTGCTCGAGCTACAGTAATCTTATCTTCTTCACTTAATTCATCCATACCTAAAATTGCAATAATATCTTGTAGTTCTTGGAATCTTTGAAGTATTTGTTGTACTCCATGAGCAACCTCATAATGTTCTTCTCCAACAACTAAAGGATCTAATGCTCTTGATGATGAATTCAATGGATCAACAGCTGGATAAATACCTAATGCTGCAATTGAACGATCAAGAACAACTTTTGCATCAAGATGAGCAAATGTTGTTGCAGGTGCAGGGTCAGTTAAATCATCAGCAGGTACATAAACAGCTTGTACTGATGTAATTGATCCTTTCTTTGTTGATGTAATACGTTCTTGTAATTGTCCCATCTCAGTTGCTAAAGTTGGTTGATAGCCTGCTTGTGATGGAACACGCCCTAATAATGCAGATACTTCTGATCCTGCTTGAGTGAAACGGAAAATATTATCAATAAATAATAATACATCTTGATTTTGTTCATCTCTAAAATATTCTGCCATTGTTAATCCTGTTAAAGCAACTCTTAAACGTGATCCTGGTGGTTCATTCATTTGACCAAAGACAAGTGTTGTTTTATCTAAAACTCCACTTTCTTTCATTTCATAATAAAGATCATTTCCTTCTCTTGAACGTTCACCTACTCCTGCAAAAACAGATAAACCTCCATGTTGTGTTGCTATATTATTAATTAATTCTTGAATTAAAACTGTTTTTCCAACTCCAGCACCACCAAACAACCCTATTTTTCCACCTTTAATATAAGGGCAAATCAAATCTATAACCTTTATACCTGTTTCTAAAATTTCTGTCTCTGTTCTTTGTTGTGCATATGTAGGAGCACTTCTATGAATTGGCATTCTTTTTGATGTTGATGGCAAAGCTTCTTTTTCATCAATTGGGTTCCCTAAAACATTAAACATTCTTCCTAATGTTTCATTTCCAACAGGAACACTAATTGGATTTTGTGTATCTATAGCATCAAGTCCTCTTGTTAAACCATCAGTAGGACCCATAGCTATACAACGTACAATATCATCACCAATATGTTGAGCAACTTCAACTGTTAATGATTCACCATGATTATCTATTTCAATTGCTGTATTTAATGATGGTAAATGATCAGCATCAAAGATAATATCAACAACTGGTCCAACAGCACGTACAATTTTTCCTATATTTGTAGACATACGGCACCTCCTTTTATTGAGCATTTGCTCCAGCAACTATTTCACTAATTTCATTAGTAATAGCTGTTTGTCTTGCTTGATTGTATTTCAATAATAAGTCTTCAATTAATTCCTCTGCATTATCAGTAGCATTCTCCATTGACATTCTTCTTGACGCATTTTCACTTGTTACTGATTCAACTAAATATCCATAAATAACAGATTGTAAATACATAGGAATCAAATGATTTAATACTTCATTTGCATTTGGTTCAAAAACTGTATATTTATTTGTAACAGTGATATGATCAAACTCACTTGTATCCACAGGTAATAAAGTTACAACTCGAGGAGTAAATGTTAAGTTATTAACAAATTCAGTATAAATAATTTTAATTTTAGAAATTTCTTGTTTTCTATACATCTGTGTCAATTCACTTACAAGTCTTACAATTTCTTTAAAATCTAAAGTAGAATTAAGATTTAAATAATCATGTTTATATTCAATCTTCCTATGTGTTAAATAACTTGCTCCCTTAGTACCAATCATATAAACAATATCATCATCTTGAATTTCACTTGCTATTGTTTTAAATACATTAGCATTATATCCACCACATAATCCTAAACTAGATGTAATTGTCATATAAACAGTTTTCCCATGCTTATTTTCTTTTAGATAAGCATTATCAATATGACCTTTGTTACTTTCTAAAATTTCTGCAACTGTTTCTTGAACCATACTATAATAAGGCTTTAATTCTTCTAATTGATTTCTTGTTTTTCTTAATTTTGAAGTTGCAACTAATTGCATTGCTTTTGTAATTTTTTTTGTAGATTCAACTGACTTAATACGTCTTTTTATAGACTGCATATTACTAGCCATAATGATCATCCTTCCTTATTCACTTTAAGAAATTGATCAACAAAAGCATTCATAACTTCTTTCATTTGAACTGATAATTCATCACTAATTGCTTTATGTGTTAAAATATCTTCAATAATATTTGGATGATTTAATTTCACTTCTTGATATAATTCATTAATAAATGGAATTACTTTTTTTACAGGAATTGTTTTTGTAAATCCATTTTTCAATGCAAATAATGAAATAACTTGCTCATCAACAGAACGAGGAGAGTATTGTGCTTGTTTTAACACTTCACGAACTTTTTCTCCATGATCCAATGTTGCTTTTGTTGCTGCATCAAGATCACTACCAAATTGAGCAAATGCTTGCATTTCAGCAAATTGAGCTAACTCAAGTTTTAATGAACCAGATACTTGTTTCATTGCTTTTATTTGTGCTGATGAACCTACACGACTAACTGATAACCCTGTATCAATCGCTGGTCTAAATCCCGAGTTAAATAAATCTTGTTGTAAAAAGATTTGTCCATCTGTAATTGAAATAACATTTGTAGGAATATATGCTGAAATATCTCCTGCTTGTGTTTCTATAATTGGAAGTGCAGTAATTGAACCGCCTCCATGTTCTTCATTTAAACGACATGCTCTTTCAAGTAATCTTGAATGAAGATAAAAGACATCCCCTGGATAAGCTTCTCGTCCTGGTGGTCTTTTTAATAATAATGATACTGTACGATAAGCAACTGCATGTTTTGATAAATCATCATAAACAATTAAAACATCTTTTCCTTGTTCTAACCATTCTTCTGCCATTGCACAACCTGCGTATGGAGCTATATATTGCACAGGTGCTAACTCACTCGCTCCTGCTGAAACAATAGTTGTATATTCCATTGCTCCACCTCTACGTAGTTTTTCTACAATTTGAGCAACTGTTGAATTCTTTTGTCCAATTGCTACATATATACAATAAAT
Organism: uncultured Erysipelotrichaceae bacterium; assembly: GCA_910588075.1. Classification (GTDB taxonomy): domain Bacteria; phylum Bacillota_I; class Bacilli_A; order Erysipelotrichales; family Coprobacillaceae; genus MGBC163490. The sequence goes on from CAJUOS010000014.1 coordinate 19,667, forward strand.
ATCTTGTCCTTTTTGATTGAGAATAGTATCTATTGCTATTGCAGTTTTTCCTGTTTGTCTATCACCAATAATTAACTCACGTTGTCCTCTACCAATTGGAATAATAGCATCTATTGATGTTATTCCTGTTTGTAAAGGTTGATCAACTGACTTTCTCGTCATAACTCCACTTGCAACTCTTTCTATTGGTCGTGTTCTTGTATAAGAAATTTCACCTTGACCATCAATAGGTTGCCCTAATGGATTAACAACACGTCCCAATAATCCATCTCCTACTGGAACTTCAATAATCTTACCAGTTCTTTTAACTTCATCACCTTCCTTGATAGTTCCTTCACTACCAAGTAAAACAGCACCTACACTGTCTTCATCTAAGTTCATAACCATTCCATATACATCATTAGGAAATAATAGTAATTCTCCTAACATGGCATTATCTAATCCATGAACTAATGATACACCATCACCAACAGTCATTACTGTTCCTACATCTTTTGATTCAAGAACATCATTATAATGCTTAATTTGTTCTTTAATTAATGCACTAATTTCATCTGGTCTTAGATCCACTACCTTCACCTACTTTCTTAATAATTCTTTTCTTAATGATTCTAATTTATAAGAAAGTGAATCATCATAAATATGATTATCTACTTCAACTTTAATTCCACCTATTAAACTTTCATCAATAACCATACGCAATTGTACTTTCTTTGCTTCTTTTTGACTTATTGCATTTTCAATTTTTTGAATTTGTTCTGGAGTTAATGAATAAGCACTATAAACCTTACCTACTTTTATTCCAAAATAATCATTACATAATGATTGAAAATGTTGACAAATTTGTTGAATATATCTCATTCTTCTTTTCTTTACTAATAACATTAAAAAATTAAGAACATATTCTGAAATCTGATTTTGAAAACTTTTCTTAAGAATATTGATTTTTTCTTCATCTTGCACTGCAACATGACTAAAGAACTGAACAAAAACATTATCTTCAAAGATATTTTGTACTTTTGTGATATCTTTTTGATATGTTTGAATAGCATTTTCTTCTTTTGCTAAATCAAATAAAGACTCTGCATAACGACTTGCTATTGTATCCATTATTTCACAACCTTATCAATAAATTCTTCAACTAAATCTTGATTTGCTTGTGTGTTCATATCCTTGTTCATAATCTTTGTAGCAACTTCCATTGCAATATCAATCATTTCTTCTTTCATTTCTTCTTTTGCTTGAGCTTTTTCAGCTTCTATTTCTTTTTGTGCTTGTTCTATTTTTGCTGTTGCTTCTTTTTTCGCATCACCAACAATATCATCTCGCACTTTTAACGCATCAGTTTTTGCCTTTTCAACAATATTGTGATATTCTTTCGCAGAATCACGTGCTTGTTTTTCACTTTCTACCATATATGTTTTGGCTTTCTCATTCATTTCCCTTGCTTCATTCATTTGTGATTCAATGAAATCTGCCCTCTTTGCAAAATAACTTTGCATAGAAGTCCAAAGAAATTTCTTGAAAATCAATAACATAACCCCTGTAGCTAATAACTGAACAATCAATGTTGTTATATTGGGGAATAATTTACCAGCAATATCTATATCCATTTCTTATTCCTCCTTCTTTTATTCGTTTTTATTCTTTTATCCAATAAAACTTGGGAAAACGAACATTAACAAGAAAGAAATTAATAAACCATAGATAGCTACTGTTTCAGATAAAGCGATACCTAAAATCATCATAGTACGAATTTTACCTTCTGCTTCTGGGTTTCTTCCTACTGCTTCAACTGCTTTACTTGCTGCAATTCCTTCTCCAATACCTGTTCCTAAACCTGCACAAACAGCAATACCAGCTGCAATTGCAATTAATCCATAATCTGTCATTTTCTATACCTCCACATTTTTTACTTTTTTATCTTTACTAGTTATTCTGCTTCAATCGCAATTAAAATACTAGATAAAGTCACAAATACTAACGTTTGAATACATCCTGCAAACACATCAAAATATGCATGTAATACAGGTGCTAAGATTGGTCCTAAAAAATTAAATGGAATAATCATTCCTGATAACCAACCTGTAAACTGATAAACTAATCCCATTAAAATTGTCCCACTTAAAATATTTCCAAATAAACGCATTGATAATGAAATAAGTGGTGATACAGCACTTAAAATATTTGTAGGTGGCCATATCAATTCTTTAATATATGTGAATCCACCTTTTTTCTTAAATGCATTATATTGAATCAATATAAATGTAATAAGTGTAATTGCCAAAGTAATTGAATAATTTGATGTTGGTGCATCAAATCCAATTAAACCACTTAAATTAGCCACAATTAAATATACAAACATCATCGCAAAATAAGGATAATAATTCTTCTCAAATTGTGATGGCATAATTGATTTCATATAATTATAAACCATTTCTATACCTGTTTCACACACTAATACAATTCCTTTTGGCTTTTGAAGTGGATCAGCTATCATTATTTTCTTTCCTGCATATATAAAGAATAAACTTAATAATGCAATAATAATAAGAGAAAAAATTAATTCTACTTGTAACTCAATATGTATTGTAGAGAGTACTGTTGTACTAACCATCAATATCACCTCCTTTATGAATAAATCCCTCTACATAAATTGTTAATTTTATCATTAAGTATCCTAAAAATACTCCTAAAATATGAACCCATTGTGTCTTTACAGAAATATAAAAACCTAAAGCATATAATGCTAATTTTAATATAAATCCCATTACTATCAGTATTGTTGATGTTGATGATTTTAAAATTTCATCAGACATTTTCATTATTAACATAAAAACAATAATATTAATAAAATATCCTAAAACAAATCCTAATAAATAAGACATATCTTTAAAAAGTATACCAATAATTACAAATAAGAAACATCCCACTACAAATAAATATAATGATTTTTTTAATACATCCTTCTCATTCATTTTTCCCAACTCCTAGTAATAGTTTCATAATATAAATAAATGAAAACAATAAACATATTAATAATAATATTGGTTTAGTCCCAAAATATTCATCTAACTGTAATCCAATAAATAATCCCAATACAAATGAACAGATAACTCTCATTCCTAATTCCAATACAAACAAAATAGTTTTTAACATATAAATGAAAAAGAGTCATATGAAAGAATAACTATGTCTTGTTTTATATCACTCATACCACTCACTCCTCTATTTATATATTATAAATAAAATCTTTTTCTGTTCAAGAAACAAAAGCCATTATTTATCTATCAATTATACATTGAATACTTTTAATTGACAATGATTTATATAATATTTTCCATAATCTGTTATATTTAAAATACCTTGTCATGTAGTTAATAAAAATATTTATTTTTTACCACTACTTTCTATAATTATATATATCTTGTAAGATATACTAACAAAGAAACAACCTTAAATTCTTATTCTTAATAAGAAGATGAAAGAATAATCATAATAATACAAAGATATTAATGTTCATTAAAAAAACCTCTAGTTGTCCATTCAACTTTTGAGGTTTTTAAAATTATCTTGATTTATTTAATTTTTTCAAAGTTTCAGTTAAATAAATAATTCCTAACATAGATAATAAAGCAGATAACATATATAGATATGGGTTACTTTCATCTGAAGTCTTAACATTTTTATTATTATCAACATCATCTCCCATTAAATCCAAATCTATATCATCTTTTTTATCTCCATTTATAGTTATATTTGGTTTTTTTGGAGGATTTGGAATCAATGGTGGTTTATTTTCTTCATCTTTAATCTTTTCATATATAAATGTAAGATTTTGATCATCTTTAGTATAGTGTCCTTTTGTATTCCCTTCAACTTTGACATATCTGTATCCAGCTATATTAGGATAATTAAATTCAAAAGCATCACCAACTGCACCACTATATGTGTCCTCTTCTCTTATGATATTTCCATTTTCATCAACATATCTAATAATAACTCTTCCTACTTCTTTATAAACATAAGTAACAACTTTGACATCTTCAGCAAATACTCCACTTTCTTTTCCTTCAACTCTTACCAATTCATATCCTTTAATATTCTCTGAATTTGTTTTATATTTTTCACCAACAAAACCATTATAAATATTATCAAAATGAATAGTATTTCCGTCTATATCTACATATTTTGCGATAACTGTACTTGCTTTAACTTCTTTTTCAATAGGTTTATAAACAACAGTAATAACCTTTATATCCTTTTCAATTTCTCCTTGTTCATCTCCAATGACTTCAATAATTTCATAATTGGCAATTCCCGCTTTATTAATTGAATATCTATCACCTATATCACCATTATAAATAATATCCTCTTCAAGAATATTTCCTTTGTCATCTTCATATCTAACAAGAACACTTCCACCTATTTTTTCATCTTCTTCAGTCATTTCATCAGGAGCTATCTTTGTATAAACATATTTAACTTCTTGTTCTTCCTTTTGATAAACGCCTCTTTCATTTCCGATAATTTCCTTTAACTTATATCCTGGAAACATTAATTGAGAAGTTTTGTAGTCTGTTTCAAGTTTACCACTATAAATTAAATCTTTACAAAGATTATTTCCATCTTCATCTACATATTTAGAAATAACTTTACCTTTTTCTTCTAAAACAACTTTTTTCTTATAAACATAAGTTACTAATTGTGGTTTTTCTTTAAACTTTCCTGTTTTATTCCCTTCAACTTTAACAAACTCATAACCACTTATTTCTAATTGAGTTGTTTTGTACTCATCACCTACATGACCTTTATAAACTATATTTGTACATAATTCCTTGTTATTTTCATCTACATATTTAGCAGTCACTGTGCAAGGCATAACCAACTTATATACAAATTTAACAATAGTCTTACTTTCTTTATATAGACCACTTGTTTTTCCTTCAGTTCTTAAATATTTATATCCATGTAAACTTGGTATTGAAATCTCATATGGTGTTCCAACTTTTCCACCAATTTCTTTATCTCCAACAATTTTATTACCTTTTTCATCAACACATTGAATAATAACTATTCCTTTAATAAATTTCTCATATACATATTCTATAACTTGATCTTCAATCTGATATTTACCATTCTCATTTCCATTAACTCGAATAAATTCATAACTATCAATTTCTGGATGTGTCATAGAATAATCTTGATTTACATACCCTGTATAAACTTTATCTTTAAGAATTGTATTGCCATGAATATCTACACACTTTACAATTAAGTTCCCTATACGTTTATAAATATATTTAATAACTTGAACCTCATCACTAAAGACTCCAGATTCTTTTCCTTCTACTTTTTCAAGTTTCCAACCTTTTAAATCCTTCTTTTTGGTTTGATATTTCTGTCCTATACCACCAGAATAGATGATGTCTGTATCAATAGTATTTCCATTCTCATCAATATATCTTGCAATAACATTACTAGCCATTGGAATATAAACAATAGTTATAACCTTTACATCTTTTTCAATCTTACCTTTTTCTTGACCAATAATCTTATCAAATTTATATTTAGGAATATCATATTTTACTGCTTGATAATTTTCTCCTATATCTCCATTAAAAATATCATCAGCACGAATTGTATTTCCATCTTTATCTTGATAATGAACAACGACACTACCACCAATATTTTCATCTGGAAGATCTTCTATCTTTGTATAAACATATTTAACAGTTGTAGGAGTTTCAGCATACTTTCCTGTTTCATTACCAATAACTTCTTTAAATTCATATCCTGGAATAATTAATTGAGAGGTTTGATAATCAGTATTTACATATCCTTTATAAACCATATCTGATTTTATCTTATTTCCAGCTTCATCTACATATAAAGCATTTACTACTCCTATTGTTTCATCAGGTTCTTCCTCAACCTCTTTATATACATAAGTTACAACTTGAGGATGTTTTTTAATAACTCCTGTATCATTACCTTCTTTTTTTACAAATTCATAACCCTTTATTTCTAACTGCTCAGTTTTATATTTTTCTCCATCTTCACCTCGATAAATAATATTATCACATAATGGATTTCCAGCTTCATCTACATATCGAGCTGTAACTGTATATGGTAATGTTACTTTATATATAAGTGTAACTTCATATTCTTCACCATCTGGATATTTTCCAGTTTTAGGATGTCCTTCACTTTTAATATATTCAAAACCATACATACTCTTTTCTTGAACTGAATATGGATCACCAATAATTCCTTCCATTTGTTCATCAGGTATAATTTTATCACCATCTTCATCTACATGATGAACATTAACATAACCTCTTGGTCTTAATTCATCAATAACTTCATCTGGATCCATATAACTATCCCAAACTTTTAAAGTATAAACTTTTCCTCCTGGAGAAGCTTCAAATGATGTCGCAATATCATCAAAGAAGAATCCAAGTCTTGTTTTTCCATTTACAACAGCAGGAACTCCTTGATCACTACTATCAGTAACACCCATATCAAATTTTTTATTAAAACTAGAATCAACAATATAAGCTTCAAACCTCTTATCCTTATTTCTTCTTACAATCATATCAACAACTTGGTTTGGCTGTGTAATACTAGCACCATTAACCCCATAATTGTAAAAGTTAAGATGCCCACCATTATAAAAATAGAACCCTGTATCAACACTTGAATTCTTATAATCAATAATCTTTCTCCAACCTCTAAGTGTATCTTCAAATGAAAATTTAAGACCTATTGTATATTCCTCTCCAATATTCTTATCAATATCAACATAAAAACCTCCACCTCTTGCAGTGTTTGAATGCCATTTCCAATAACCACCATTATCATCAGATCCAAAAGATGTAGTCGCATTACTTCTTCCACTATCTCCTGTTGAACTCCATGCAGTTAATGTTGAATGTTTCTTTAAATCTGTTAAATGATTATTAAAATTATATTGTACATAAGCACCTGTCTTTTCTTCATCAGGGTTTGGATTTGTTGTCTCAGCATGACTAATCATGTTAGGAAATAATGTCGCACATATAAGTAAAAAACAAATAATCATTAACTTTATTTTTGATGCCCTAACCTTCATAAAACCACTTCCTTCTTATTTATTCTCCAATCCTATTCATCAGTTCCAAACAAACGATCTCCAGCATCGCCTAAACCAGGAACAATATATCCTTTTTCATTAAGTTTTTCATCTAATGCAGCAACAATCAAATCAACATCTGGATGTTCTTTTTCAATAACTTCTATTCCTTCTGGAGCGGCTACTAAACAAGCCAGTTTAATATATTTCGCTCCTCTTTTCTTAATGTTTGTGATAGCAGCACTTGCACTTCCACCAGTTGCTAGCATTGGATCAACAACGATAACATCTGCTTTTCCTAAACATGATGGAAACTTAGCATAGTATTCTTCTGGTTCTAATGTTTCTTCATTTCTTGCCATCCCAATGTGTCCTACCTTAGCTGTTGGAATAATTGTCTTAAATCCATCAACCAATCCTAAACCAGCTCTTAGAATAGGAACAAGAACAATTGGTCTAATTAATTCTCTTCCTGTCATTGGACAAATAGGTGTTACAATCTCTTTATTCTTTGTTGGCAATCCTTTTGTAACTTCATATGCCATAAGCATTGCTATTTCATCTAAATTCTGTCTAAATTCTTTTGTACCTGTATCCTTATTTCTCATAATTGTTAATTTATGTTCAATTAATGGATGATTTAATATTGTTGTTGCCATACTTATTCCTTCTTTCTTAAATGTATTGATACTATATCAGTATAATTTTATCATAATTATTGAATTTTTCATAATATAATTCGTTAATTTTTGCCTTTTTAAACAAGTTTTTTTATTTTCATAAAAAAAATAACCAATATCTGGTTATTCTTTCTATTTATTTTAAATATGTTTTATTTTGATACATTGTTACTTTATCAGTTAATGCTTTTACACGTTTTAAACATTCTGCTTTAACTTCATCAGTTTCATCATTCTTTAAACGATATGCAATAATTTTTCCAACTTCTCTAAAATCCTCTTCATTAAACCCTTTTGTTGTCATTGCAGGTGTTCCTACACGAATACCACTTGCCTTAAATGGTTTTTCTGTATCAAATGGAATAGCATTTTTATTTGCAGTAATATTAATTTCATCTAATAATCTCTCTGCCTTTTTTCCACTAATTCCACAACTCGCTTTGACATCTACCAATAATAAATGATTATCTGTTCCACCAGCAACCAATCTAAATCCTTCTTCTTTTAAAGATTCTTCCAATGCTTTTGTATTCTTAATAATTTGTGAAGCATATTCTTTAAACTCTGGTTGTAATGCCTCATAGAAACATGCAGCCTTTGCAGCAATAATATGCATTAAAGGTCCACCTTGCATACCTGGGAAAACAGCTCTATCAATATCAGCCGCAAATTGTTCTTTACACATGATAACCCCTCCACGAGGTCCTCTTAAAGTTTTGTGAGTTGTTGTTGTTACTATATCTGCATGTGGAAATGGTGATGGATGTAAACCTGCAGCTACTAAACCTGCAATATGTGCCATATCAACCATAAATAAAGCTCCATTATCATGAGCCACTTTTGCCATGAATTCAAAATCAATAATTCTTGAATATGCACTTGCTCCAGCAACAACTAACTTAGGTTTGATTTCTTCTACTTTTTTCTTATAATCATCATAATCTATTGTTTCTGTATCTTTTTTAACTCCATAACTATAAAATTCATAATTGATACCTGAATAATTCAAAGGATGTCCATGAGTGAGATGTCCTCCATCTGCTAAAGACATACCCAAAACTTTATCTCCTGTTTTTAATAAAGCTAAATAAACTGCTGTATTAGCTTGAGCTCCCGAATGTGGTTGTACATTAGCATATTCACAACCAAACAATTCTTTTAAACGATCTCTTGCAATATTTTCAACTTCATCTACAAATTGGCAACCCCCATAATATCTTTTTGATGGATAACCTTCAGCATATTTGTTTGTTAATACTGAACCCGCTAATTCTAATATTTGTTCTGAAACAAAGTTTTCAGAAGCTATTAATTCAATATTATTTCTTTGTCTGTTTAATTCTCTTTCCACACTTTCAAATATCATTGTATCTCTCATTTTTTATTCCTCCTCAAGAGCCATCATTTTTTGAATTCTTAAATCATGTCTACCACCTTCATAATCAGTATGAAGCCAAGCATTTAATACTTCTAATGCCAATCCTTCACCAATCACTCTTTGTCCCATCGCTAACATATTTGTATCATTATGCGCTCTTGTTGCTTTTGCACTAAAAACATCATGAACCAAAGCACAACGTACACCTTTTACCTTATTGCATGTTATTGAAACACCTATTCCTGTCCCACATACAACAACACCTTTTTCACATTCTCCACTAGCAACTGCTTTTGCTGCCTTAGAAGCATAATCAGGATAATCACAACTTTCTTCACTATAAGTTCCATAATCAATCACTTCATATCCTTGTTTAACCATTTCACTCATTAAGACATTTTTTAAATGATATCCTCCATGATCACACGCTACTGCAATTTTCATTTGATGACCTCCTCTATTTGTTTTTGAGTTATTTTTCCTTCACGTAATATCTTTATATCTTTACCACTCACATCTATAACTGTACTTGCAATAGAATCATTTGTTTCTCCATCTACAATTAAATCAATTCTTCCATCTAATTGTTCAAGAACCTCTTTTGTTGAAGTGGTATTAGGATGATTTGATAAGTTTGCACTTGTTACTAACATTGGTCCTGCTTCTTTTAATAAAGACAATACAAAATCATTATCAGGTATTCTTATCCCTATTGTTTCTTTTCCATTTGTCATCTTTGAATCAACATTTTCTTTCTTTTTAAAAACAAGTGTTAACATTCCAGGCATAAATCTTGAAATTATTTTTTTAGCATCATGACTAACATATGCATAATTTTCAATTTCTTGTTTATTAGCTACCATTAAAGTTATAGCTTTTGAATAATCTCTATTTTTTGCTTCCATTAATAAATCTAAAGCTTCTACACTTCCAAATTTTACCCCTAGACCATAAACTGTTTCTGTTGGAAAAGCCACAACTTTTCCGTTCTTTATTGTAGATATAATTTCATTCATTTTTGATGATTTTACTACTTTTGTCATTTCTTATCACCCTTGAAAGACATTCTATCATAAATCAAATAAAATTTTAATAAGTATATGAAAAAACACCAAATTTAATATCTTTATATAAAAAAAGTATTAAACAATTCTCAATAATTGCATAATACTTTTCATTACAAATAATTACCTTCTATTAATTTCAATAGATAATTCCATTTTACTTGTTAAGTAAGTAACATATTCCAATATAGCAATTCTTCCAAATATATCTTGATATTTTGTTTCAATTTCAAAAACAAGATCATCCATTTCACCATGAAGGAAATCTGCTCTTTCTTTAGAAATTGGCATAGAATTTAATTTTCTAAAAGCTTTTACCAATTGAATTCCATACATATTTTCAATAACTTCTATAATTGTCTTATTCATTGATAATAAAATATAATTTTTAATATTTAAGAAATATTGACATGGTATATAAGTTTCTATCATTGAGATAGGATATTCTAACTCATGTGTTACTCTTATAATATGTAATAGTTCACTATTTTCTGGTAATTGAAATCGTAAATTCACTTTAGCATCTACAATCTTTTCTATTTTAACAATTTTAGAATTTTCTTCTATATCTGGTATATTTCTTTCAAAAGAAAAACTAATAAATTCTTTAAATAAAGAATTCTTATTTGTTACCTCTTTAACAAATGTTCCACTACCTTTTCTTCTTTCAATAAGTCTTTCTTTTATTAATTCATCATACGCTTGACGTACCACTGGTCTAGAAATAGAAAATTGTTTACATAATTCTTCCTCAGTTGGTAATCTATCATTAGGTTTATATTCACCTTTAAGAATAGCATCTTTAATATGTTCTTTGAGTTGATAATATAGTGGTAATGCTGAATTTCTATTTAAATAAACATATCGTTGATCTAATAAATTTTTTTCCATCATCTCACCTTTTATCCTCATAAATATAAAAAACAAACATTCTATTGTTCTGCTTTAAATCCCTTTAAAATATCCATTGAACAACTTGTACCAATTCTTTGTGCTCCTGCTTCTATAAATTTTTGGCAAGCTTCCCAATCTCTTATACCTCCAGCAGCTTTTACTTTCACACTGTCCCCAACAATACTTTTCATCAATAAAACATCTTCTATTAAAGCTCCACCTGTTCCAAATCCTGTACTTGTTTTAATAAAATCTGGTTTAACAACTTTGGCTATTTCTGCTAATCTCTTTATTTCTTCTTTTTCTAAATAACAATTTTCAAAAATAACTTTTGAAATAACATCATTTTCTTTACAAAGAGAAACTATACTTTCCATTTCTTTTTGAATATAAGCAAAATCTCCTTGTTTCACTTTTCCAATATTAACAACATAATCTATTTCATCAGCACCATCATCTATTGCTTTCTTTGTTTCATATAGTTTTACATCCAATGATGTTTGTCCTAATGGGAAAGAAATAGCAGCACCAACATGAATATCTGTTCTCTTTAATAACTCTTTGCATAAGCGAACAGGTTCACTATTAATAGCAACCATTGCAACACCCATATCTTTTGCCTCTTGGCACAATCTGATGAAGTCATTATCTGTGGCATATGCCTTCAAAAATGTGTGATCAAACATTTTTGCTAATTCTTTTTCTGTCATTTTTTTACCTTCTTTCATTATATCATACTTTTTAGCTATTTTCAAAAAACAGTTTTACTATTTATTGACATTATATGACATATTATACTCTTTTATAATCGTTCTGAACAGTCTCTTGTCGTTCTAAATACATATTTAATATTATTCCAAAAATAATAATAACACCACCTATTAAAGATATCTTTCCAACAGTTTCATGAAATATCAAGAAAGCCCATAATGGTGCAAATAAAACTTCTGACATACAAATGACATTAGCTGTAAAAGCATTCACAACCTGTATACCTTTAGCAAAGAAAACACCACCTAATGCTGAAACAAATATTCCACTTAAAATCATTGAAATCCATTCTAAAGGTTGAACACTAGGAAAATCTTTAAATACATAAAAAATAAATGAAATAGAAATACAATAACTTAACATATTAGAAGTATAAGTATTTGCATTTTCTTTAGTATTTAAATAAAATTGCAAACCAAAAAAAGCACCTGAAATAATAGCTAAAATATTTCCTATCATACCTTTTATTGATAAAGCATCAAAAAAGAAAAGAACCATTCCAAATACAACCATTAAAATAATTAATATTTGTTTCTTTTGTGGTAATCTTCTATAATCTATACATTGATAAATAAGTACAAAAGCCATAGAAGTATATTGTAAAACAATAGCATTTCCTACTGTTGTTAATTGGTTTGCATAGTTAAATGTTATTCCTGAAATAAATTGACAAATAGCAATACATATGATCAATTTATTAAACACAATTTTTTTATAATTAAAAAGTCTATTAAAGATAACAGCTACAACGGAAGAAACAACAGCAATCATTAATCCAGATTGACTATTAAAACGAATTAATATTCCTGCTACACTCCAACTGATTGCAGTTAAAAACAAATAACTATAACCTTTTAAAATCATATACCTTCTTCTAATTCCTCTTCATTATAAGTTGTATAAGTATATTGACAAATCATTGACTTTCCTGTTTCTATCATTTGTTTTGCTAATTGTTTAACATCATTATGTACTTGGCAAAGTAAATATGCTTCAACTAACATTGGTAAATTTGTTCCTGCAATAATTTCTACATTTTCTTTTGAAGTTCCTAAAATGACTGATGATTTAAAAGGTGATCCCCCTATCAAATCACATAAAATTAATATTCCTTCACAATCTTTTAATTCATCTAATGCTTGTTTTATCTTTTCTTCTAATCTTTCAACAGAGTCATCTATTTTAAAATCAATATAGTGATAATCTATCAATTCATTTCCTTGAATCACTTTTAAAGCTTCAGTCATTCCTGAAGCAAATTGTCCATGTCCTGTAACTATAAGTCCAATCATCAATTAATCCTCCTTTATAATTGCTTTTTTTATATACTCTAAAATATCTTTATGTGAAGAAAATTCTAATTGTGCTGCACTTAAATCAAATTGATAATATTGATTTTTAATTGCTAAAACATCTAATCCTGCTAAACAAGCAGCCTCAATTCCATATTCTGAATCTTCAATAACATAAATATTTTCTCTTGGTATTTCTAATAATGAAACTGCATAATTATAAATTGCTGGATCTGGTTTTGATCTTTCAAACATATCTCCACTAATTATGCAATCAAACATTGCATTCAACCCACATTCATTAACCATATTTTTTATTTCATTTAAAACATTAGAAGAAGCAATAGCTATTTTTATATGTTTTGATTTGAGATAAGTAATAAGCTCTTTAACTCCCTCTAACATATATTTTTGATATTCCATAGGATACTTCTCACAATATTTTTGCCTTAAATCCATAATTTCCTCTTTTGATAAATAAATATATCGTGATAAAATCTCTACTTCCTTTTCTAAAGAACATCCATAAAATTCTTTTTTATCTGCATCAGACAGTGTTTTTCCATATTTTTGAACCATACTTTCAAATATATATTGCCAATGTGCTTCACTATCTACTATAACTCCATCCATATCAAAAATAACAGCTTTTAACTCTTTGTTTGGATATGCTTTTCCAAAAGCTCCATTTTGCATACAAATATTTGAAGCATATAAAGAAGCATCATTCATTGCCTTTTCAATCCATTCCTTTTTTATAGGTTGTTTCTTTTTCCACCCTTGATTAACAAGAGAATATACAAATACAGTTATATAAGCATCACCTGCACCCATTGTATCTTTTGCTTTTATTTGATGTTTTACACCTTCAATCCATTCATTTCCTGTAAAAAATAATGGTATCTCATTGCCTCTTGTTATTAATATAGGTTTATGTATTGAATAACTATTGATTTTTTCTTTAATGTCTTGAATTGATAAATGATTCATAGAAAATTGTACTAAATCAACATATGGAATGACCTTTTGAAAATAAGTCCCTTGTCTATATTTTTCCTTTTCTCCAAAATCATATGACACAATACCTGAAATATCTTTTAACAAATAAAGTTGATCTTCTAATTTAGCATTACAACTTGTAAAAACAACATCAAAAGTATGAATATATTCCAAATCTTTTGGTAATAAGTGAATAGGTCCTGTCCAACATTGTCCTAAATCAACCTTTATAAATTGTCTTTCACCATCTATAACATCTTGAATGCATTGTTTTGTTGATGTATTGTTTAAATAACGACAATGAGTTATATCAATATTAAAACTCTTTAAAATTGTTTTTAGATAATAACCATAACAATCATCTGCAATATATCCTAAATAAGCACTTTCAACTCCTAATTGAGTAGCATTAACAGCTACGTTAACAGCATTTCCTCCTGGATAAGAAATATTTAAATTCTGATAAACATCAAAGACATTATCACCTAATCCTAATATTTTCATTAGTAATCTACTTTCCTATAATATCTACGTATATCTAATGAATGATTAGTAATAACTTCCATATTTTTTGAAATTCTTTGTAATATTGCATTCATAACAACAGGTGATAGTAGTGGTCTAAATTCATCAGAAATATGTGGATATACAAAATCATTACAATCAAAAACAGTTAATTTATTAGTATATTTTTCAAGAAATTTTTTTACTCTTAAATCTAAAGGTCTTGTTTTTCCTTCTGTAATTAACAATGTTGTACAAACATCTTTTTCAATTAGTTCCAATGTTCCATGAAAAAACTCAGAACTTGATACTGATTTTGTTCTTATCCATTGACTTTCTTCTAATACACACATAGTATATGAATAACAAACAGGCCATAAATTACCTGAAGCTATCCATATTTGATAAGGTTCATTATGATAATTTTTACAATATTCAATTGCTTTATCATCAACAGTTTTACGAACTGATACGAGTAGTGCTGGTAAGTCTTTTAATTCTTCTGCAAATTGGTCATATTGATCAAAGAATCCTTGATTGTTTAAAATTTTACCAATTAATAAGTATAAAACTAACTCTTGAGGTCTTCCTTCTTCATAAACAAAGCTATAATCACTTAATTTTTCTAATGGTGAATCTTTCTTTCCAATAATTGAAACAATAGTGCAACCTTTTTCTTTTAAATATTGAGCACCTGCTACTGTTTCTGGTGTATCTCCTGATTTACTAGACATAAAGACTAATGAATTTTGGTTTAATTGATTATGTCCTGTCATAACGAGAGTACTTGATAAAATACAATAAACTGGAATAGGACTCATTTCATTAATCATATCTGCAAAAGGTTCCATCATTGCTTGTGAACCTCCTACTGATGAAAAGAATATATTACTTAATTCTTGTTGACATATATTGTTTGCTATTGCTTCTAATCGATTTCTAGCTTCGTAAATAAACAAACCATTATCTATCATTTTATCTTCATCAAAATTAATCATTTTATTAATTCCTTTCTATTGTTTTTATAAAAATAGCCCCATCAACGAAATGGAGCTATTATTATCTTATAAAAGTTATTTAGAAATTACATCCATCCAAGGAATGACATAAAAATTCCAAATAAGATAATTCCTAATATAATAACAAGAACATTAGCATTCTTTTTCTTAAACAACCAGTAAATTAAGAAAACAATGGCTAATGGTAACATATTTGGTAAAATACCATCAAAGACACTTTGAACAGTTGTTCCTTCACCCATTCCAAATTTTAAACTTTCACTAAATGCTAAAGAAATATATGAAGGAATTAAGCCACCAACAACCATAACACCTAAAATACCTGCTGCTTTTGTTATATATTTTGTTCCTTCAGAAATAGTAGAAACAGCTTTAACTCCTAATTTATATCCAAAAGACCCAAACCAAATACGTGATATAGCTGCAACAATCCAAATTCCAATATATAAAAGTGGTCCTAGAATTGATCCATCTTGCGCTAATGAACAGCAAATAGCCGCAGAAATTGGTAATACTGTAAACCAGAAGATTGCATCTCCTAATCCTGCAAAAGGTCCAAACAAACCATTACGTATACCTTCAATTAACTTTCTATCTTCTCCATGTTCCTCCATAGAAAGAATAAGTCCCATTAAAAATGTTGCCATATGAGGTTCTGTATTAATAAATTCCATATTATATGTCATAAATTCAGCCATATCTTCTTTTGAATCTCCAAAGATTTTTTCAGCTGCTGGCAACATAGATAATGTAAATCCTGGTGCTTGCATACGTTCAAAACTAAATGACGCTTGTTCTAAAAAAGAAAGGACTGACATTTTTGTAATATCTTTTTTAGTTAATTTACCTCTAGGTTTTCCATTTTTTAATAATTTTCTAGATTCCATCTTCTTCACCTCCGAAGTCATTAACAGTTATTTTAGCCGCTGATTCTTCAACTTTCTTTTCATGCATATAATTAATATAAGCAAGACAAACACCAACAACTGCAATTGGTAATACATTTGGTAAATCTAAGAATGTTGCCATAACAAACCCTAAGAATAAGTATGGTGCATTTTCTTTATTTAAAGAAACCATTAATAATAATCCTAATCCAACAGCTGGTAAAATCCCTCCAGCTACTTCAAACCCATGAACTAACCAAGTTGGGAATGTGTTTACAAATGATTGAATAGGTGTTTGTAATGCATAAGAACATAAGAATACTAAAAGTCCAGTAACTAACGCTTTCAATAACCATCCTGAAACAACTAACTTTCCAAATCTATTTGTATCTCCATTGACTGCATAATTATCACATTTATGTGCAATACCTACATAAAGTGTATTAAAGAAAATCCCAACCCATTGTGCTAATAATGCAAAAGGTAACGATAAGCCAAGTGCTGTTTTCGCATCTTGCCCAGTTGTATACGCAATAACAAATGTCATCATCCCTGCCATTAATGGATCTGGTGGAACTGTTCCACCAACTGTCAACAATCCCAAATAAGACAATTCAGCAACTGCACCACATGCAATACCCAATTGAACATCTCCCACAACTATACCTGCAAAAAACGCTACAACCAAAGGTCTAAACCAATAAAAGTTTTCTAATCCTGCATCAAGAGCACAAATAAATCCTACTAAAAAAAGTAATAGACCTTGGATCAATGTAATCTCCATAAATAAACCTCCCTTATATATTTTTATTAAATTGTATACTTCTTATCTCCTGGTGCAATTTGAATATATACATCTACACCATTTGATTTCATAGCTTCAAAATCTTGCATATCTTTATCATCAACATACACATGGGCTTCATGTAATACCTTCTTTCCAGGTTTTACATGCATATTACCAACATTAACCTTTTTAATTGGTACTCCACCTTGAATCAACTTCAACATATCATCTGGTGTTTTGCAAACAATAAAAATTTGTTGTTTTGGACTCGCTTTATGAATAATATCTATTGTTTTTTGTAGTGAAAAAAAACGAATTCCAATTCCAACAGAATCAGCTGTCATTTTCATTACAGATTTTTGAACCTCATCATGTGAACATTCATCATCAGCAACAACAATCAAATTTGCTTTACTTGCTCCAGCCCATGCATTACCAACTTGTCCATGTACAAGTCGATTATCAATTCTCGCAAGAACAATATTTGGTTCTGCCATAAATTTCTCTCCTTTTTTCTGTAAGTGCGCACTTTACATATTTCATTTTATATCTTTGCCACACAATTTGTCAATATATTATTACAAATTTTGTTATAAGAATTCCTGTTTTCGCTATAAATCAACGTCAAAATTGTTTTATTTGTTATTTTTGATAAAATATTATCTATTTTTTAGTATATTCATTAAAAATATATTTTTGATTTTTACCTCTTTTCTTTTTCAAAAATATCTGATAAGATATATTTGTCAATTTGTTATGACAAATTATTGAAACATATAACAAATTGTCATATAACAGATATACAAAAAAATAAGGAGGAAAGATATGAACAAAAAAAGCCCTTCTATGTTGTCGTTTATTGAAGAAACCCCTAAACAAATTCATCACAACATAGAAAATTTACATGCTTTGACAGAACAAATCGTCAATTTTTATTTACAGAAAGATTATCAGACAATTTGGATTATTGCGTCTGGATCAAGTGCTAATGGTTCACAATGTGCTAAACCATTTTTAACAAAGTATTTAAATTGTGATGTTAAAATTGTATCTCCAAATACATTTATTTATTCTGAGAACAATTTAAAAGACAATGATTTTGCTTTTGTTGTTTCGCAAAGTGGTTGTTCTACAAATTCTATTGAAGCATTAAAGAAATTAAAAGAATTAGGGTTTCCTGCTATTGGATTAACAGGAAATATTGAATCTGATTTTAAAGAATTTGCTGACATGATTATTGATTATGGTGTAGGTATTGAAACAGTGGGTTATGTAACCAAAGGTGTAACAACTTTAGCATTATTTCTTATTTTATTTGCTTTACAGGTAGCTATAAAGAAAGGAAATATTTCAAAAGAAAAGTATAATGAAGTATTTGAAGAATTATCTGATATCCCTTCACGACATCAAACAATTCAAAATCATACATGGGAATTTTATCATAAAAATAAAGCAGCCCTCACATCAATGAATGTGTGTTATTGTTGTGGTTTTATACAAGGTTATGGTATAGCAACTGAAGCTGCTTTAAAAATAGGTGAAACAATTCAAATACCAAGTTTTGCTTATGAGGCAGAAGAATTTATTCATGGCCCTCATTTACAATTAACACCTTATTATACACTTTTCTTTATAGATGATTTTTCTTTGGGTAGTGATAGATTAATACAAATTTATCAAGCAGCCCATAGTGTTTCTGATTATGTATTCGCTATAACAAACAACCCTATTGTTGATGATCGACATGCATTACGTTTACCATTTGAGATAAAAGAACCATTATTATCTCCTTTATACTTATTACCATTTTTTCAAATCATTGCATATCAAGTTACAACTGACTTAAATAAATGGAATAAACACCCTATGCTTGCTCATTTTGAAAAATATGTTGATTCCAAAACTGAAACTATTAAAAAGGTTATGCCAGATTAATGATAAAAGCTATTATTTTTGATATGGATGGTGTCATCATTGATAGTGAGCCTTATTACCAAAAAGTTCTTTTACACATTCTTAGACATTTTGGAATTCAAGCAACTCCTTACGATTTATTAGCATTAGCTGGTGGTTCTTCAACTCACTTTAATGAAATTATAAATCCATTAATTCAAGGAATTATTTCTAGAAAAGATTTTGATCTTTATCATTCTCAATATTATTCGAAACATAATATTCCCTATATGGAAATTATATTTCCATATGTTAAAGATTTGCTTCAATGGCTTAAAGATCATGGTTATCGTATTGCTATTGCTTCTAGTTCAAAACAAGATGAAATTTTAAATGTTCTTAATGTATGTCAAATTAGAGAATATTTTGAAATTATTATGAGTGGTGATATGTTTAAAGAATCGAAACCACATCCTGAAATCTATATCACTTGCGTAGAAAAATTAAAACTTAAACCTCATGAATGTATAGCTATTGAAGATAGTGAGTATGGCATTACCGCAGCCAAAAAGGCAGGACTTACTTGTATAGCAAAAATTGATAAACGTTTTGGATATAATCAAGAAATGGCTGATTATCATATTAATAACTTAATGGAAATTATAAAAATATTGGAGGAAATAAAATGAAGAAAATATTATGTCCAAGTATGATGTGTGCGAATTTTGAAAAT
>CAJUOS010000015.1 GCA_910588075.1 uncultured Erysipelotrichaceae bacterium
ATCATTCTTCATTTAGGTTATAGTTATACTTTTACCTTTAAAGAATGTAAAAAAGGAATAGCTATCTCTCAATAACTATCCCTTAATCCTCCACTCTTGACATGGAGCCTCAATATAGAAATCAATCCTTAGCTTAGATTGTATTAACGCTTAGTTTTTACAGTGTCCAATTTTTTGGGTTCACTTCACATTCCCAGAGCATAGCCTGAAGCCCCTTCATTTCATGCGATCTGTCCCTGCCCCTTGTACTACTTTTTATTAAATGGATTCTTTAAATCAAGTATTAATTGTTCTGCTCCTTGATCCTCTTTTCATTGATCCCTTATATATTCTTGTATCTTTTTTGTATTCTTTCCTGCTGTGTCTACATAATATCCTCTACACCAGAAACTTCTTCCTCGATACTTATACCTTAAATCTGTCCATCTGTCATATATGATTTGACTACTCTTCCTTTTTAAAAATGCCATGAATCCTGATACACTCATTTTTGGCGGAATCTCCAATAACATATGTATGTGATTTTTTCATACTTCTGCTTCTAATATATTGACATCCTTCCATTCACATAGTTCTCTTAATATCTTCACTATTTCAACCCTTCTACTTTCGTAGAATTCTTGCCTCCCGTATTTTGGTGCAAATACCACATGATATTTGCAACTCCATTTCATGTGTGATAAACTATGTAGGTCATTTGTTTGATTTCTTTCATTCATTTGATCTTTCCTCCTGTTTTTGTCTTGCAGTTTCTCAGGCCGCAATTCTATTATACAGGAGGTTTTATACATTATCACTTCACTAAAGTTTTTTCTTGACCCACAGACTATTTGTGGGTTTTATTGTATACAACAAAAGTGCCATCTATCAATGACACTTATAAACTACTTATTACTATTCGAACTCTATAGTTCCTGGTGGCTTAGATGTAATATCATAGAACACTCTATTGACACCACGAACCTCATTAATAATTCTAGACATAACTTTATTTAAAACATCATATGGAATCTGAGCAGCTTCAGCAGTCATAAAATCAATTGTATTGACAGCACGCAATGCAACTGCATAATCATATGTCCTTTCATCACCCATAACACCAACAGAACGCATATTTGTAAGAGCAGCAAAGTATTGTCCAATTGTTCTATCTAAACCTGCTTTTGCAATTTCTTCTCTATAAATAGCATCAGCATCTTGTACAATTCTAACCTTTTCTTCAGTCACTTCACCAATAATACGAATACCAAGTCCTGGTCCTGGGAATGGTTGTCTAAACACCAAATATTCAGGTATACCTAACTCTAACCCAACTTTACGAACTTCATCCTTAAACAAATCCCTTAATGGTTCAATAATTTCTCTAAAGTCAACATGATCTGGTAATCCACCAACATTATGATGCGACTTAATAACTGCAGATTCTCCACCTAATCCACTTTCAACAACATCAGGATAAATTGTCCCTTGAACCAAGAAATCAACAGCACCAATCTTTTTCGCTTCTTCTTCAAAAACACGAATAAACTCTTCACCAATAATCTTTCTCTTTTGTTCAGGTTCAGTTACACCCTTCAATTTCTCATAATATCTTTGTTGAGCATTCACTCTAATAAAATTCAATTCATAGTGTCCACTAGAACCAAATACAGCCTCAACCTCATCACCTTCATCTTTGCGAAGTAATCCATGATCAACAAAAACACAAGTCAATTGATTACCAATAGCCTTAGAAAGCAAAACAGCAGCAACTGATGAATCAACACCACCAGATAAAGCACATAAAACTTTACCATCTCCAACTTTCTCTCTAATGGCTTTAATTTGTTCTTCAACAAAAGAATCCATTCTCCAATCTCCTGCACAATGACATACATTTAACACAAAATTAGACAACATCTTTGTCCCTTCTTCAGTATGTAAAACCTCAGGATGGAATTGAATAGCATACAAATCTTTTTCTTTATTCTCACATGCAGCAACTGGACAATCAGGTGTTGTTGCAGTAATAGCAAATCCAGGAGCAGCTTGAGAAATATAATCAAAATGACTCATCCAACATGTACTCTTTGTCTTCACATTTGAAAAAATAACAGAACTATTATCAACAGTCAATTCTGATTTTCCATATTCCCTGACACTTGCACGCTCAACCTTACCACCTAATAAATGTTGCATTAATTGAGCTCCATAACACAATCCTAATACAGGAATTCCTAACTCAAATAACTCTTTAGAATAAGTTGCAGAATCCTCCTCATAACAACTACTTGGACCACCAGTTAAAATAATCCCTTTAGGATTCATCTCTTTAATCTTCTCAATATCAATTTTATAAGAATAAATCTCACAATAGACATTACATTCACGAACTCTACGAGCAATTAATTGATTATATTGCCCACCAAAATCCATAACAATGACTAATTCTCTCTTCACTCATTTCCCTCCTTAAAATTCAATTTCTTTTAAAACAACAGTCTGTTCACGATCAGGTCCTACTGAGAACATAACAACAGGACAATGAATTAACTCTTCAATCCTTCTAATATAGTTTTGACAATTCACAGGTAATTCTTCAAAAGACTTCACTTGTGTAATATCTTCTTGCCACCCAGGCATTTCCTCATAAATTGGTTCAACAGCTTCAACTCCCTTAACAGTTGCTGGTAAGCCATGAATAACTTCTCCATTTAACTTATATGCAGTACAAATCTTAATTGTTTCAAACCCACTTAAAACATCTAATAACATTAAACTAATTCCAGTTAAACTAGACATTCTTCTTGATTGATTCACAACAACAGCATCAAACCAACCAGTTCTTCTAGCACGTTGTGTAACAGTCCCATATTCATGTCCTCTTTCACGAATTAAATCTCCCATTTCATCAAACAATTCGGTTGGGAAAGGTCCAGCCCCCACACGTGTTGTATAAGCTTTAATAATTCCAATTGCCTCTTTAATATATAAAGGACCAATTCCAGTTCCTTCACTTACTCCATTAGCACCTGGATGAGAACTTGTTACAAATGGATATGTTCCATAATCAATATCCAACATTGCTCCTTGAGCACCTTCAAATAAAACCTTCTTATCAACTTGAAGATATTCATCTAATAACATACCTGTATCACAAACCAAAGGTTTAATGAGCTTAGCATATTCCTTATATTCCTCAAAAATTCCTTCAACAGTAAATTTCCCCTCTAGCTCAGGATATTCCATCACTTTCATAGGAAAAGTTTCTTTCAATCTTTCTAAAAACAACTCTTCATCAATGAATTCACCCATACGAATACCAATACGACTATATTTATCAATATAAGTAGGACCAATTCCTTTCTTAGTTGTTCCAATACTATTATCCCCTTTACGTGCTTCTTGAATCGCATCAATCTCCAAATGGTATGGTAAAATAACATGACAACGATCACTCACTTTAATCTTGCTTGTATCAATACCAGCATCATTTAAATATTTCACTTCTTCTAAGAAAGCCTTAGGATTAACAACCATTCCATTTCCCATCACAACTTCATGTCCACTAAAAATACCAGAAGGTATTAATTTTAAAGCAAATTTCTTTCCATCATAAACAATTGTATGTCCTGCATTATTTCCACCAGCATAACGCACAACAACATCAGCTTTTTGAGCAAGATAATCAGTAACTTTACCTTTACCTTCATCTCCCCACATACTACCTACTACTACAACTCCAGCCATAAAAAATCATCCTTTCTTATTACGACAATATTATATAAAATATTCTGCATTTATACAATCAATTTATAACAATTGACTATATTACTTTTCTATTATATTATAAACACATCTATTAGTAAAATTAATATTCAATTATAATGACATAAGGAGAACTTATATGAATATCAAACTAGAACAATACAAAATATTTAATGAAGCTGCATCAACATTATCCTTTTCCCTAGCCGCAAGAAATCTCTACATTTCACAATCAGCTATTTCACAGACCATTAAAATTCTAGAAAAAGAATTAAATACACAATTATTTATTAGACAATCTAAAGGTGTTCTCCTTACAAAAGAAGGAGAAATTCTTCATCAAAAAATTTCTCAAGCTCTCACTTTAATAACAGATGCTGAAAATGAAATCAATAATCAAATTGAACTTACCAAGGGACAACTAGTTATTGGAGCTGGTGATACAATTAGTGAAAATTATGTAATGCCCTATTTAATTCAATTCCATCAACTTTATCCTCATGTCAGTATCCAAATGATTAATCGAACAAGTTTAGAAATTATTGATTTATTAAAAAGCGGACAAATAGAAATAGGTTTTATAAATATGCCTGTCTATGATGATTCAATCACCATACAAGAATGTTTACAAGTTCATGATATTTTTGTATCTAAAGAAAAAAACAATCACATTTACACACTTCAAGAACTAACAACCGAACCTCTTATTTTATTAGAAAAAACATCAAACTCAAGACACTTTGTAGATAGTTACTTCGCTAGTCAAGGTTTATTATTAAACCCTATGATTGAACTTGGTTCACATGATTTGTTACTCAATGCAGCCAAAAATAATTTAGGTAAAGCTTGTGTTATTAAAGAATTTTCACATGAAGAATTAACTAAACAAACAATTCATGAAATTCAATTAACTTCACCTATTCCCAAAAGAAGTATTGGCTATGCTTATCTCACAAGAAAAACACTTACATCTGCATCTTTAAAATTTATTGAACTTATACAAAAAAAAAAAAGAACGATCCCCCTAATTATCATCGTTCTTTTTATTTGATCAATAGAGCTGCTGTTCTCTATATTTTTGTTAGCCTGCTACCACTAACAAAGATCACATTAATGAGTTAAAAATTATATGAAATCTTTTTTCGCTGAATGTATGTCGTTAATATATTATTTGACATACTATCTTGCTTGGACACTTATTATTATATGCAAAGTTTCTATTTTCGCAATAAAAAAAGAATAAATTATCCCCATTTTATCAATATTTTTTAAAATACGCCATTGAAAACACTTACATTTCGAAAAGATAGGAATACTTTTTAAAAGTACCATATTTTTAAAAAATAAACCGTGTTTTTATAAAATATACACGGCTGAATCTTTGCAAAATTGTA
The DNA here is from genome assembly GCA_910588075.1 of uncultured Erysipelotrichaceae bacterium. GTDB lineage: Bacteria > Bacillota_I > Bacilli_A > Erysipelotrichales > Coprobacillaceae > MGBC163490. Next base: position 5,142 of record CAJUOS010000015.1, read on the forward strand.
ATAATGGTTCTTGACTTAAAAAATTGACTAAATCCATTTGAGAATGACCACTCTGTAATGTAACAATTGCCCCTGTTTCATCTTTTTGTACACTTTTCACCAAAGAATCTTGACTCAATAAAAGATCTTTAACCAGTTCATAATAACAATTATCTATTCTTAATCTCATATCTATCCCTCACTTTCCTAGTGTTGTCTAGATATATTATGTTCAAGTTTATTTTATTTATTTACTTTTTTCCTGATATATTTATATAATTGTAAAACAAATCTAGTTTCTATTTTTCCATAAGATAATTCTGCATCTATAAATGTTGGTACTTCGAATTGAAAGTCATCATTAAAATAAAACTGAACTACCTCTCCAAGCTCTTCTTTTCTTGTTTCAACTCTAATATTAATTTGAGGATTTTTTAATAATAATGATTTTAAAAAATCATCTTTAAAATGAAAATGACCTTCATATTTAAAAGATAGTGAAACATTCATGCTTAACAATGTTTCTTTTAAACCAGCTATATCAACAATATATTCATAAAGACGTTTCTCTATTTCTTTTTTTATTGAATTCATGAGTGAGTCTGCTTGATTTTGTGATGATGCTTTCACTGCTAATCTTATCCTAACAGTTTCTTCTCCTGCATATAATGCAATTGATACATAATCTTGTTCTTCAATAATATCTTTTAAAACTTCATCAACTTTACTTTCTCCAATAAACATTGTTGTATATTCAAAAGTATAAATTCGATCTTGTTGATACTGCTTTAAATAAGGTATGAGTGAATGTTCAACAACATATTTCATTTCTTTTGGTGGACCTGGAAGATTGATAATCATCTTTTCATCTCTCCACATAATACAGCCATTGGCTGTTCCCATCATATTTTCTAATATATAAGCATCTTGAGGAAAATAAGCCTGTTTAAAATTATTATTTGAAATGGTATGACAACCTGTAATAAAGCAACATTTCTGATAAACTTTTTGAGCTTCTACCTCATTATATATCATATTTAAACCTAAGTATTGAGCCGATAACTCTTTAGTGAGATCATCAGTTGTTGGTCCTAAACCTCCTGTTGTTATGATGCAATTAGCTCCTCGTTTAAATGCCAAATCAAAACAATCATATAATCTTTTAGAATTATCTCCTACAACCGTTTGAAAGTAAACATTAAAACCTAAATCTTTACATACCTTTTGTAAATATGTTGCATTAGTATTCACAATTTCTCCTAATAACAATTCAGTTCCAACATTAATAATTTCAACATTCATTTTAACATCCACCTTTTCTTACTTTTTATTATTATATATCTTCTATAAATAAAAAGAAACCTATTAAAAAAGCCTTTTCCTTAGAAAAGACTTTGTGCTAACTCTGGTAACATAACACATACCAAAGTAATGACAATTGCCGATAATAATGCTCCAACCATAGCACAGAACATTGTTTTCTTAAAATCTAATTTTAAAAATGTTGCAATAGCAGTCCCTGTCCAAACTCCAGTTGTTGGTAAAGGTATCCCAATAAAAGTAATCAAAGCTGCTTCTTTATATCTTTCAAATTTATCTATATTTTTATTAATCTTATTATCTACAATATTAATTAACCATGGAAGCCAATTTTTTTCTCTTAACAAATCCATAATCCAATTAAACATAAAGAAAATAAATGGCACTGGAATTAATGAACCTATATAAGAAAAAATAAAAACTGTTAATGGATCTCCACCTGTAAAAATCCCTACTGGAATTGCACCTCTTTGTTCAATTAGGGGAATAGCTGAAATAACCATAATATAAAATATTTTTAACATATCTCTTTTTTTACTTTCCTTTCATTGTAATATACAATTCAACATTATACTAAACCTCTTCATATTTTCAAGTTAAATTCATTGCTTTCTCAAAAACTTCACTTCCTATCTTATTCTATTTTTAACATTTTAGACTATTTTAACAACATTAAAATTTCCTTTTCACTCCAAAAATGAAGAGCAATATCTAATAATTCATTTAATGCATTATGTTTTAAACGATAATATGTAGCCTTAGAAAAAAGATGTATCCACCAATTTGTATCATAAAAATTTAAATATTCATTTTCAATAAAAAAATAACTTTCTTTAGATAAATGAGAATGTACTTGATTCATAATATTTACATATTCTTCTAAATATTGTTTTCTTTCTAATTGATTTAATAAATGGTTTTCTGTATCAGATGATGAAGATGGTTCTCTCACTTTAAAAATATCAATTTGAGGATAGTAATTATAATGTTGATTCATATATAAAATATCTAATTGAGCTCTTTGATAATTTTTATAAATAGTTTTAACAATTTTATCTTTTTGTTTTAAAGTTAATTTTTCATACATAAAAAAATACCTCCTAATTATATATACGTCATTAAAAGGTATTTTTCTTTTTTAAATTGTAAAATTCTCAACTAATTGTTCAATTTCATCATAAGAAAGTCCTATTTCCATCAAATATCCTCTACTACTTCCATAATGTTCTCTCAAATAATCAAGAAATTCCATCATATAACGAGGTGATGATTTTAAATATTGTTTTGCTTCTTCATTATCCATCATTTTTGATAATTCTTCATTGATTTCCATATTATTTTCATATGATTCACTATAATCTTTCACAATATCATATTCATGACAACCAATAAGATCTAATAATAATGCAGCAGTCATTCCAGTACGATCTTTTCCAGCCGAACAATGAAACATAACGCCATCATATGGATATTTTAAGAAAATATCAAAAATATCTTTAAATTTATTTTTCATACTTTCAAGCATATAAATATAGACACCACCTAAATCCTTATACTGCTTGACTTCATCAGGAACAATAGCAGCTGAAGAAGAGTCAAATAAATTAACTTCATAAAAATCTATATCTTGGATATTACAAAAAGGATTTTTTTGATGCTCTTTTTCAAAATCACTTCTTAAATCAATAACAGCTTTGATTCCATAGTCCTTTAAAAAATCAATATCATTTTCAGTAGCTTGTACAGGTGATGAAGCACGGATATATTTATGAGCCCTACTATAAGTTCCACCTTGTGTTTCATATCCTCCAAGATCCCTTGTATTCACCATTTTTTCTAATGAAAGCATTCTTTCTTCTCTTGTCATATATAGCATTTTTATTCTCCTATTCCTCAAATGGACGCACTCTTAAATTGACACCTAAATCATCACAAATTTTTTGGCATTTTTTAATTTTTTCTTCACCAATAATATCAACGACACTTAAAACAACATGAGGAACATACTCTTTACAAGCAACAGCAAAATCTAACATAGCTTGATATGATTGTATTCCAAAACGACTTCTAGTAAGAGCATAATATTCTTTTTCATCAGGTGCATTTAAACTAATAGAAATTGTATCAATTCTCCCTTTTAATAAAGGAGTAATATCTCTTTGATGAATTAAATTGGCTTGACCATTAGTATTGATACGAATTGGTAAATCTCTACGATAATGTTTTAAAATACCTGCAATTTGTACAATATCATCTACTCTCTCTAAAGGTTCTCCAAAGCCACAAAAAATCACTTCATTAAATTCATCTAAATCATATTTTTGAAATTCTTTAATGACTTCATCAACAGTTGGCTCTTCTTTTAGCCATAATGTATTTGATTCTGTCATTTCTTTTGTTTGTCTTAAACAAAATGTACATGCACAAGGGCAACGATTTGTAAGATTCACATAAACATTGACACCTTTTAACGATTCTAATTCGCCAATATCAATATATCCATTTCCATGTAAAGTATATAATATCATAATTCTTCTCCTAACTCTGTCAAATATTCTTCAAAACACAATCCATAATGATGAGGAACTTTTATTTCTTCACAATAAGCAATACATCGTGAAGCAAATTTTGTTGCTTTTTTTACACTTTGATAAAAATTCAAACCATTTAAATAACTTCCTACAATAACAGAAGCAATAACATCTCCTGTTCCACAACGATCTTTACCAATGCGATCAACCATGACAATTTGGTAATCTTCCCCTTTATTATATATAAAATTTAAGATTTGTTTATCATTAAAAGGTATCCCTGTCACAACAATATGTGATGGTCCTTGTTTTGATAACTCTTGGCACATCTCTTCTAATTCATCAAATGATGGTAATTTCATTGGATAAGGCTTTCCAACCAAAGTAACAAGTTCTGTCAAATTAGGTGTCATTAAATCAGCATATTGAACCAATTCACGCATTTTTTCACACATTTCAGGTGTATATGTTGCATAAAGCTTGCCATGATCTCCCATGACTGGATCAACTAAAACAAAAGAATCTTCTTTTTTAAATCTTTGAATAAAATCAATAACAATATTGACTTGTTCTTTTGAACCTAAAAATCCAGTTGCTATAGCATCAAATTCTAAATCCAAATCTTTATATGTTTGAATATAATCTTTCATTCTTGATGTATAATCATCAAAATAATAAATTGGAAACTGTGTATGTGTGGAAAGTATTGCTGTTGGAATAGGCACAGCCTGAATTTTCATAGCTGAAACAATAGGAGCCATTGCTGCAATAGAACATCTTCCAAATCCAGTTATATCATTGATTAATGCAATTCTTTTTTGTCGTTTCACATTTTCACCTTCTTTTTCCAACATTCTAGCACAAATTATCTCAAATGAGAACTAATATATGATATGATATATATGGAGGTGATCTATATCATAACAAAAAATAATATTTATGAATTAGAAGATGCACATTTATCTGATGATATAAATAATGATTTTAATCAATACAAGCATTATCAAAATGATTGTCTTTTTGATAATCATATACTTAATATTGAATTTAAAAATTGTTATTTTGAAGAATGTCAATTACAAGATATTTCTTTTGATAATTGTTTTTTTATCAATGTCACTTTTGAAAATTGTGATTTATCTAACATTAAAATCAATTCATCTTTATTAAGAAATATTCAATTTTTAAATTGTAAACTATTAGGAACAGATTTTTCTGAATCATTATTTGATAATGCTCATATCAAAGATTCTGTATGCCGATTTGCTAATTTTTCTTTTATGAAAAATAAAAAAGTTTTATTTCAAAATTGTGATTTCACAAATGCGAGTATTATAGAAACTCAACTTAATAAAACTAGTTTTTTAGATTGTTGCTTTTCACAATGTGAAATACTCCATTCTTCATTATATAATCTTGATCTTTCAAGTTGTGATTTAAGAAACATTATCACATCTCCACAAGATATTACAGGAGCTATTATTGATGAATATCAAGCTTCTTCATTAATTCATTTACTCAAAGTCAAAATAAAAGAATGAGATTCATTACCATGTTATTGAACTCATTCTTTTTCATATTTTTATACTTTAAAGCTCTCAACTATACACATCTTTTTATTGGATAACATATTTCAGTTACAAATTCTTTTGGATTATCAGTCTGTAAATAACCCACATGATAAATAGAAAAATTAGGTCCACATATTTCATAATGATGTTCTGTAATCCAATGAGCAATACAATAAGATACATCAGTAATATGTTCATATTCTCCAGTAAATGTAATTGATGCAACTTGAATTTCAGGAATATGTTTAAACTTTATATTTTCAGTATCTTCATAATAGCCTTTTACTTCTGTTCTAATTTCTACATCTACTTCACTTTCTTTATATCCAGAATCATGAAAAACAGCCATAACCAATCCATTATCTACTCTTTCTATATTCATATTTAATTCTGCGATTTCATGATATAATCCTTGCCATAACAATCCTTCTTTATCATATGAAGGAATAATTTTTCTTTTACACATCATATATTTTGATGGTATGGTTTTTACTTCTACTTGATAATGTAACATAACATCCTCCTTTTTCATTTTTTCAATTGTTCTTGTTAAAGCTTTAATCTTTTCATTTATCTTTTCTTGTTCGATTTTTAAATCATGCAAATGAACTTGTAAATAATTTTCAATATCTTTATTTTCTTGAAATGTATGAAGAATAAGTTTTATTTGTGAAGTATTAAATCCTAAATAACGTAAATATTGTAAGTGTGAGGCTTCTAATAATTGTTTAGAATCATAATAACGATATCCATTTTCTTTTATAATTATAGGTTTTAATATATCTTTATCATCATAAAATCTTAACATTCTTATACTTATTTGAGATAATTTTGAAAAATCTGAAATCTTTAACATATGGAGGTCCTCCTTTGAGCTCATCATCAGTATAAACTATTACATCATGTAAGAGTCAATATAAAAAACGGAATTTCTTCCGTTTCTAATAAGCTCTTGCAAAATAAACAATATGTTTCGCTTCTTTACCACATATTGGACATACACCTGTTGCTTGTGTTTTGGTATCAATACAACGTGATGTAGCTGCTGTTTCTTCTTTAATTTTTAATTCACATTCTTCATCACCACACCAAGGCATTTTTACATATCCACCTTTTGTATTAAGAACATCCTTAAATTCTTCAAAAGTTGTAACATCACTAATATGTTCATTTCTAAAAGTTAAAGCTTTTTGATACATTTCATCATGAATATCATCTAATAATTGCAAGATTGTTTGAGGTAGATTTTCATCTAATGATAGAGTTATTTTTTCACCATTCACACGTTTTGCAACTACACATTGTCCATTTTGTAAATCTCTTGGACCAATCTCTAAACGTAGTGGCACTCCTCGCATTTCTGCTTCTGAAAATTTCCATCCTGGTGATTTATCACTTGCATCTACTTTCACACGAATACCTGCATCTTTAAATTGTTGTTCTAATTCATAAGCTTTATCTAAAATACCTTCTTTTTGTTGTTGAATTGGCATAATCATAACTTGTGTTGGAGCAACTCTTGGAGGTAGTACCAATCCATTATCATCTCCATGTACCATAATAATCGCACCTAATAATCTTGTTGAAACTCCCCAAGATGTTTGATGAACATATTTTTGTTTGTTATCTTTATCTAAGAATTTCATATCAAATGCTTTTGCAAAGCCATCTCCAAAATAATGTGATGTTCCTGATTGAAGTGCTTTTCCATCATGCATTAATGCTTCAATTGTATATGTTTCCTCAGCTCCTGCAAACTTTTCTCTTTCTGTTTTCTTTCCTGTTACCATTGGAATCGCTAAAAGTTCTCTTGCTGTTGTTTCATAAATATCTAACATACGCATTGTTTCTTGTCTAGCTTCCTCAGCTGTTGCATGAATTGTATGTCCTTCTTGCCATAAAAATTCAGAACCTCTCAAAAATGGTCTTGTTGTTTTTTCCCAACGAACAACACTACACCATTGATTATATAATTTAGGTAAATCTCTATATGAATTAACTATTTTTGCATAATGTTCACAAAATAATGTTTCAGAAGTTGGGCGAATAACTAAATTTTCTTCTAAATTATCTAATCCCCCTCTTGTAACAACTGCACATTCAGGAGCAAATCCTTCAACATGATCTGCTTCTTTTTGTAGTAATGATTCAGGGATTAACATCGGCATATAAACATTCTCATGTCCTGTTTCTTTAAATTTCTTATCCATATATGCTTGAATCATTTCCCATAAAGCATATCCATATGGACGATAGATTATAAATCCTTTCACACTAGAATAATCCATTAATTCTGCTTTACGACAAACATCTGTATACCATTTCGCAAAGTCTTCATCTCTTGATGTTATTGCATCATTTTTTACTTTATTATTTGCCATTTTCATACCCCTTTTCTCAAATATTTCTTTTACTATTATACAAGATTTTATCTAAAATGCAATCTCAACTCTATAAAATCAATAATCATTATATATTCAAATTTAAAGTTTAAAAATGATACATTAAAGTATCATTTTTAATAGACTTATATTTTTAATTCATCTTATATAATTCTAATCTTTTTCAATATGCAAAAGACTCCCTTTTTGTGATTTCTCTACAACAATTTGTGTAGATATTCTTTCTTTTAATTCTCTAACATGTGAAATAATACCAATGACTTTATTATCATTTTTTAAATCAAGTAAAACAGCTAAAGCCTGATCTAATGATTCACTATCTAAAGAACCAAAGCCTTCATCAATAAACAAAGTATTTAATTCAATACCTCCTGCATAACTTTGAATCATTGAGGATAACCCTAATGCTAAAGCTAATGCAGCCTTAAAAGATTCTCCTCCAGATAATGATTGGATATCTCTCATTACACCTGTTTCGTAATCTAATACACTTAAATCTAATCCTTGTTGCTTAGAACCTTTCACTTCTTGTTTTCGATAGAGTGCAAATCTTCCTTGACTCATTTTCAATAATTCTACATTAGCATATTCTAAAATATGTTCAAAATAAGAAGATAGTACATACCTTTCAAAAGACATTCTTTGTGTATTTTTACCTACTGAATAATCATAAAGATCTTGATATAACGTATATTGATGAAAAATATCTTGATTCTTTGTAAAGACCTTTTCAATTTCTTTAATAAGAGAGTCATTTTGTTGGTAAAGAACATGCTTTTCATTCATCATCTGAAAAGTTTGATCTCTTTTTTCTTCAAGAATAGAAAGTTTCTCTTTTTCAAAAGATAAATCAATAATTTTTAAATCTTTATATTGATCTAATTTTTGTAAATGAGACAATAAAGTTCTTTCTTCAATACAATATTCTTGATATTGTTTTTCTATAAAATCTAATTGATCTAATTGATGCAAATAACTCTGATATTCTTCTTGATTATCAAAACAATGATTTATAAAAATACCATAATCATTTTTTCTTTGTTCAAATAAAACCTCTAATGTTTGCTTATCATTTTCTAATTGAAGAATATTTTGTTTCATAAGAGCAAGTTCTTCTTGTTGGTGATGATAATTTTCATCAATATGTTGTATCTTTTGATTAAGTTCTTTTAATTGTCCTTGTTTTTCTTGAATGATTACTTGATAATCTGTTGAAACATCATTATTTAATGATTCCATTCTTGCTTTTAAATCTGTTAATTTTTTTTCTTGGTCATGAATATCTTGAAGATATTTTTCTAATTGTTGAGTTTGTTGATGGTATTCTATTCCATCTTTCTTTAAAGAATTTTGAATTTTCTTTAGATATTCTATTTCAGTATATTGTTTTTGATAAATCTTTTTTTGTTCTTTTGTTAATTGAATAATATTTGATAATAAATGAATAAAAACTTCTTTAGATAATTCATCATCTATTAGTAATTGTTTTTTATAAACATCTATTTTCGTTTTAATCCTTTGAATTTGTTCATTTTGTAATAATACTTCATGATAAGTATCTTCTTTTGCTTCCTTTGCCTTTTCTACATCTTGTGCTAATTTTTCTAATTCACCTGATGTTAAAACTTGTGTAGAAAGCTGTGCCAAAGTTGGATGATGAAGAGAACCACATACTGGACATGGTTGACCTTCTTGAAGATGTAAGGCCAAAATACCTGCTTGTTGGTGCTTGAATTTTTCATCTTCTTGTTGATATTGTTGGAATAATGTTTGGTATTCTTGATCTTTTTTCTGATATTTTTGAGCAAGTTCATAATGTTTATCTTGATAATCTTTATATTGATCATATGATTCACTTAAATCATGAATAGATATTCTACGTTGGTTTGTTTCTTTAGCAATCTGATCCATCTTCTCTAACTCTAACTGTAATTGGGGCAATTTATCAACATTATCTTGATCTCTTTCCATACGTTTATTTAATTGTTGATTTAATTGAAAAAGTTCATCATATTGTTCTTTTTTCTTTTGATAATCAGTTTTTATTCTTTGATATTCTATACTTAATTTTTGATAATTTTCTTGTTTTTCTAATAATTGTTTCAATTGATGAATATCTAAAATATATTGTTCTCTTTGATTTCTTAATTGATTAAGTTGTTGATAGTCTTGTTTGATTTGATTAAATTGATATTGCGCTTTTTCTTGATTATGCAACATCTTTTGTAACTCTTTTTGATTCTTCTCTAAATCTTTTTTTGTATTTTGATATTGATAAATCATTGTTTGATTTTCTTGAATCATTTTTAGTTTTTGTATATCTTGATTATATTTTACCATGGCATCTTTTTGTTTAAGATGTTTTTGATATTCTAATAATGTGCTTTGATATTCTAAAATATTTTGATTATGTTTCTCTTTTTGAAAATATTCTTGTGATAACTGATTATAATTATCTTTATGTTCTAAATACTTGTCTTTTAATCCTTGATACTCTTGTTGTAATTTTTGATTTTCATTTTTAGCATCATCTATATAAAAAGGATGAAAGCCATCTTGATATAAATCCATAAACTCTTTAGGGAATGAAAGGAGTTGATATTGTGAGATAAGTTTTTCTCTTGATAATGAATATTGTTCTTTTAATTCTTTTGTTTTTTGTCTTAATAACTCTTCAAATTGAACAAGTGATTCTGTATGAAAAATATGTCTTAATACCTTTTCTCTTTCTTCACTACTAGCATAGATTAACTTCGTAAACTCTCCTTGTGCAATCATAACAATTTGTTTAAATTGATGAACATCAACTCCTAACAATTGTCTGATTTTTTGGTTTACTTCTTTAACTCCTTCAATAGTATGTCCATCATACATCAAATAAGCATTTGCAACCTTAGGTGTTTTATATCCTTGGCGTAGATATGTTGGTGAACGTTTAACTGTGTATAATTGTTGATGAAGTTCAAACGTTAATTCTACATATGTTTCTTCTTGAGCATGCGCATAATCACTACGAAAATGATTTTGACTTCTCTCACTACCACTTGCACTACCATATAAAGCAAAAGTAATTGCATCAAAAATTGTCGTTTTTCCTGCTCCAGTTGGACCACTAATCAAATAAAGACCATGATCTATCATATTTTCAAAATCTATAATCGTTTGTTGATGATAAGTAGAAAAAGCATTCATTGTGAGTTTAATGAGTTTCATATACTTCACCTACCTGTTCTAATAAATGATTAACAATCTCTATTTGCTCATTTGTTAAATCCAAATTTTTCATCTCATGATAAAATTGTGAAAATAATGTCTTTGTATCCATTTCTTCTAGTTTTTGTATAGAATGTGATGATAATTGTTTTTGTTGATGAACAATATGAGAATATGTAATTTGTAATAAATTTGGATAAAGACTTCTTAATTGATCTATGGCATGAGGGATTAAAACATCATCTTGTAATTCAAATGCTAAAAAATCATCTTTTTTCTTAATAAACTCAATATCCATAAATTGTTTAAATGTTCCTACATATTTCTTTAAAGTACAACTAGGATGTAATTCATGTAAATGAATTGACATATCTTTAGTATCTACAACAACAAAAGATTTTTTTTGTTTGACTTCATCAAATGAATAACACATAAGTGAACCACTATAACGAATTGTTTGTCTTGATACATGTTGAGGAGCATGTAAATGTCCTAATGCAACATAATCAAAATCTTGAAATAATGAAGCATCTATAACTTCACTTCCACCTACACTTAATGGTATTTCTGATTCACTTGTTAAACTTGTCTTTCCTACAAATTGATGTGTAATAAGAATATTTTGATAATGAGAATCAATATGTTGTTGTGATAAATAAAATTGTATAGCTTCTTGATAATTATAATTTTCATCTATTTCATACAAATTTTTAATATGTGATGGTTTAACAAATGGTAATAAATAAAAACGAGTATTTTCTTTTTCTACATAAGTCATTTCCTTTTGTAGATATGTTTCTATGTGTAACCCTAACTGTGATAAAATAGAACTTGCAAAATGTATACGATCACTACTATCATGATTACCACTTATCATAAGAACTTCTATTTGATATTTTAATAAAGCTTGACTTAAAAAATCATCTAATAAATTCACTGCTTCTTGACTAGGAATGAAACGATCATAGATATCCCCTGCTATAATTAACAAATGTATATCTTCTTTTTTCATATAATCCAATAATTCAAATAATAATTCTCTTTGAATATCAAGCAATGAACATTGATGAATGACTTTTCCAAGATGCAAATCTGCGATATGTACAAATTTCATAATACTCCTCCTATCTCATTTTTTATAAATACCATTTATATATTCTTTTTTCCTTTTCTTCTCTAGTAAAAAATTTTTTTAATTTGGATGGAATTTTTCTTGTTTCAAGATATTTACATCCTAATTTTTCTATTGTTTTTAAAGAAGCAATATTATAAGGATCACATGTTATTATTAAATGATCTTTTGTTATATATTGTTTTAACAATAAACATGCTTGATAGGCAAAATAATGACCTTGATACTCTTCATAGATTGTATAACCAATATGTCCATCATAATACCTCTCTTCATCATTTCCGCTTCTCAATACAATTCTACCTACCTCCAAAGAATCGACAAATATACCATATATAGTATATGGAGTAAACCCTTGAGGTAAATGCTCATTGATATTTTCTAACAATTTTAACTCCATAATTTCACTTCCTATTATTTATTATATCATTGATTTTTGCAAAAACGGATAAATTTTGTGGAAAATTGGATAAATCTAAGAACACAATAAATAAAAAAAATTATAAAATAATTATATAAGGAAGGTGAGAAGATGAATATTCTTATTTTAGAAAATCAAAATAATTATTTTCAACAAATTAAATCACTTGTTGAAGATTATATGTTTTCCCAAAATGAAATAGATGAATATAAAATTGATATTTTAAAAGATTGTGATTATTCTAAAACATATGATGCAGCATTCTTCTATTTAAATAAAAAATATACACAATCTTTAGACATTGCTAAACTGATGAAAAAAAATAATCCTAATTGTATTATATTTTTTATTTCTGATTGTTATCATTATATACATGAAGCATTTCAAATTAATGCTTTTCAATATATTTTTAAATTTATGGATTATTCTTTTTTTCAAAAAGAAATGGAACGAATGTTATTAAATTATAAAAAAAGAAATTTTAAATTTATGCTTCATACAAATAGTGGTAAGATATTGTTTAGAACAAAAGATATTATATATGTAGAAAGCTATTATAATCATCTTAAAATTATTACAACAAAGAATACATATATATCTAATATTAAACAAAAGAATAATCTTCATAAAATACTTAAAACATCAAGTTTTATAAAAATACAAAGAAGTTTTATTATTAATATGAATCATATTATGTATTTTACTCATAATGGTGTATTATTAAAAAATAAAGTATTTTTACCAACTTCTCCATTAAGAAAAGAACAAATCATGTTAGAATATAATAAATTCCAAAAATAGAGGAGAAAATTATGAAAGTTTTAGTTTGTGATGATGATAAAACAGCAGTAGAAACAATCATTAAAATTATACATAAAACAACCCCTAAAGAAATAAATATATCAATCACTGGATTATCAAAAACCAAAGATATTCTTGAAAATACTGAACGTAATTCTTATGATATAGCTTTCTTAGATATTGAAATGTCATCTCTCAATGGGATTAAATTAGGTGCAATACTTCAAAAAAAGAATCCACACTGTATTCTTATCTTTATTTCAAGTTATCCACAATATGTAACAGATGCTTTTAGTATTAAAGCATTTCAATACTTATATAAACCTATTGATGAAAAAAGATTTCAAAGAGAATATATGAAAGCTCTTCAAATTTGTTGTAAAATTAAAGCAACTTGTATATTTAATACATTGGAAGGTAAAAAAATAATTCAACCAAGAGATATTTTATATATTGAAACATACTATAAAAGAATAAAAATTGTAACTATACATGAAATATTTTTATCTAGTATTAAAAATAAGCAACATGTTATTGAAACACTTAAGAATTTTGATTTTATTTCTGTTCATCAAAGTTTCTATGTCAATATGAATCATATATATTCTGTTCATTCTAACTATGTTACTTTATATAATCACAAACAACTTCCTATTTCTATTGCTAGAAGTGAAGATGTTAAAAAAGCATTTCATAATTTTATTATTCAACAAGCATTACAATATCCAGATTTTTAAAAAGGATAAGTTTCCATTAAAAATGAATTCTTTATCCTTTTTAAATACTTAATATTTGACCATTATCTAAAACAATATATTCGCTTTGAATATCTTTTATATGATAATGATTTATAAATATATCTTTACGTACTTCAACAAAATATAAATTTTCAAATAAATTAGAAATAGAATCCCAAAATTGATAACATAAATATGTTTCATTTTTTCCATAGATAGTTATTTTCTGTTGATGATAATGCACATAATATATCATTGCTAATCTTATTTTTTTGATTTGATTATTTTCATCAACAACATCTATTGTTTGCATTTGATATTCTATAAACTTCTTTAGTCTCAAAGCATCTTCTTGATTTTGAGGATGATATTGAATTTCAATTTCTTTATCATCATTATCCATATCTTCTAAAAAATCAAAATTCATTGTCTATCCCACCTTTATTTATTATCTATAAGAAATAGCGATTGAATATCTTCTATACTCATTGTAGAAATACTGCCATGATTCTCTTCTACAAAAGTATCAGCTAAATTCTTTTTTTGATTTTGTAATTTCATTATTTTTTCTTCTATACTATTTTTCATAATCAATGAAAAAACTTGTACTGTTTCACTTTGACCTATACGATGTGCCCTATCTGTTGCTTGATTTTTAGCAGACATATTCCACCATGGATCGTAATGAATAACAGCCTGTGCAGCAGTTAAATTTAATCCTGATCCCCCTGCTTTTAAAGAAATCAAAAAGAGTGTGGTTTGATTTGTCTGGAAAGCATCAACCATTTCTTTTCTTTTTTCTTTTGGTATTGAACCATCTAATAAATAATAACTTACATGTTCTTTTTGACATTGTTCTTCTATAAGATGAAGAACACTTGTAAATGATGAAAACAGAAGAATTTTTTGATTATTATCTTTTAATGAATGAATAAGTTCCATACAGCCTTTTAATTTTGATGAAGGTTCACTTATGTTTTCATAAAGTAAACGTGGTTCTTGACATAATTGGCGTAATCTTGTCAACATAGCTAAAACATCTATTCTTCCTAATTGATTTAAGTTCAATTTTTCTTGTAATGTTTTATTAACTTGTACTAATGAAGAAAGATATAACTTTTCTTCTTCCTCATTGAAATGAAAATACATAGTTTTTTCAATCTTAGCTGGTAACTCTTTTAATACATCTTTTTTATTTCTTCTTAAAATAAATGGTGTAATCATTTGTTTTAAACGTGCTTGTTTTTCTTCATCATGTTCTTTTACTATTGGTCTTTCATAATGTTCTAAGAAATAAGAATAATGATAAAGATAATGAGGCATTAAAAAGTCAAAAAGAGACCACATTTCAGCTAAAGAATTTTCAATTGGTGTGCCTGTCAAAGCAAAACGTTGCTTAGATTTTAAACGTTTAACACTTATAGCATTTCTTGTTTTAGGGTTCTTGATATATTGTGCTTCATCTAAAATTATGGTATGAAAATTGATTTTTTCATATAAATCAATGTCTCGACGCAAATAATCATATGAAGTAATAATAACATCAAACAAAGAAATATTTTGAATTTGTTCATCACGTTGTAATTTTTGACCATATATACACTTTACATTCAAATGAGCTGAAAATTTCATTATTTCATCTTGCCAATTCAATAATAAACTTGCTGGTGTAATAACAAGTGAAGGCATATTGAATTCTTTCATACTTTCTAAATATACAATAATTTGTAATGTCTTTCCTAATCCCATATCATCAGCAAGAATACCTGAAAATCCATAATATTCCATTAAACGTAACCATTCATAACCTTGAATCTGATATTCTCTTAATATATTTTGATAAATACTAGGAACTTGGAAAGATGGAGGATTTTCAAATCCATCTACAAAGGCTTGAAATGCTTCACTTCTTGAATAAGAAAGATGAGATTGTTTATCAGCTAAATTTTCTATTTCAAACAAACGATATGTTGGAATTGATAATGTGTCTTGATAAAAATCTTGAGCATTTAATTGTAATGATGATGTCAACTCTTCCAATTCTTTGAGTTCTTTATTTTGTAATGACAATAACTGACCATTTTTTAATTTATAAAATTTTCTCTTTTTCTTATATGCTTTAAGAATATCATAAAGTTCATCTTTATTAATATTAATACTATCAATATTAATTTCTAACAAATGATGAGATAAATGAACCCCTACTTGAACCTTCATTTGTTGAGTTGTTGATAAATTTTTTAATGAATCACTAATATAAACTTGGCAATAGTTAGAAAGATATGGTAATCCCTCTTTAATGAAAGAATAAGTAAAATCATAGTCATATAATAAATATAAAATATGTTCATCTTGATCTTCTATATATGGTTTTAAATAATTTTCAATCAAATCAACCTCTTTAGATATATGTAAATTATTTTTATCAAAACCATAAGCGATATAATCATCATAAATATACTCTAATTGAATATATATTTGATCTTGTGTTGTCATATCCGCATAAAGATTAATGACATTTTCTTGATGATATTCATCAAAAAGATGTGTATCTAATTGAATATAATCTAATAAATCTATTAAAACATACTTATAAAAATCATAAATAGCATTTTGTGGAATATAAAAACCACCTTGACTTTTCAATAATTTTTGAATAAAAATTAAACATTGACCATTTTCATCAAAACAATAACGATATAAAATATCATTGTTAAAAGTATATATATAACATGAAGACATAAGAATATCTTCAAACTCTTGATATTCTTTAAAATCTAATACATAACTTTCTTCTTTAAATGTTATATCCAAAGGAATTTGATATTTTTTAACATCAAAAGAAATATCACAATATATAGAAGGTAAACTATTCATTAAATTATAAAATTCATCAATCATTGTTTCATCAATGATAAGTGTTTTTATAATTCCTTTTTGAAGTATTTTATTTTTCATAAAACATTTTTCAATAAAAGATAAAATTTCTAATGAATCATCATCAAAAGCATCATAACTATGAATAAATTCAAAATTCTTTCCATACTTCATATTCTCATGATGTGTAATAGCATGTAAAAAAGCTTCAATATTTCTAACAATATATGCTTGAGTTAAATGAATAATTTTTAAAGTTATAAGTAAGTAATCTTTCTCTTTAATCACAAAAACTTTGAGTTGATATTGTTGAGAAGATAAAGGAATCATTGATTCTCTTAAAAGTCGATCTTTATATAATTCTATCATTTGTAATGATTCATTTTGTTTTTTATGTAAAATTCTTTCTTGTCTTTGTTCTTCTAATAAACGATACTTTGCCATTTTATCTTCTTCTGTATTCTTTTCATAAAAATATGGAAAGTTTTGAATGTCTAATTTCTTTAAAAAAAACAAAATACTTCCACAATGACGGCAAGCACTTCTGATAGTTTCATGTTCACAGCTACAATGATATTGGATAACTTCTCCAGAAAAACTTATTTTCATAGCTATAATACTTTTTTTCTGCCCTTCACTAAGACGAGCATTAATGCGATAACATTTATTATTTTCATCAGTAGAAACTGTCATTCGTTCTAATAATTCTTTAATATTTAAAAAACGAGCATAGCGATATTCTTTTTCATTATTTACAATCTTTTTTATCTCATTATCTTGAATATACATGCAAATTCTCCTCTTTTATAAGATATTTTATTATACCATATTTCTTGTTAAAATGGATAAATTGATAATGAATTTTCATATTTTCTTTTTTCTTTTAATCAACAATTATCAATTCAATAATTTCTTATTATTTTCTTTATCTTCGTTTAAATTACTTTATAATGAAGTCTGGGAGTGAGAAAAATGAAGAAAGCATTTAGTAATGAATTATATGTAGAACTACAATCAAAGCATATTCAAGAAAGAATTCATGAATTTGATAATAAATTATATCTTGAATTTGGTGGAAAACTGTTTGATGACCATCATGCTTCAAGAGTCTTACCAGGATTTGAACCTGATAGTAAATTAAAAATGTTATTAACTTTAAAAGATAAAGTTGAAGTTATTATTGCTGTATGTGCAAAAGATTTAGAAAGACATAAAGTAAGAGGAGATTTAGGTATTTCTTATGATGATGAAGTTATTCGTCTTATTGATGAATATAATCGTGTTGGTCTTTATGTTGGAAGTGTTACAATTACCCAATATAAAAATCAAAATGCAGCTGATACATTTAAAACAAAATTAGAAAACATGGGAATAAAGGTTTTCTTACAATATCCTATTGAAGGATATCCTCATAATGTAGAAAAAATTATTTCATCTGAAGGATTTGGAAAAAATGATTATATTGAAACAAGTAAACCATTAATCGTTGTAACTGCACCAGGGCCTGGTTCTGGAAAAATGGCAACATGCTTATCTCAGCTTTATCATGAACATTTACATGGTATTAATGCTGGATATGCCAAATTTGAAACCTTTCCTATTTGGAATTTACCATTAAAACATCCTGTTAATTTAGCTTATGAAGCAGCAACTATTGATTTAAATGATGTTAATATGATTGATCCATTCCATTTGGAAACTTATAATGAAACAACTGTAAACTATAATCGTGATATTGAAATTTTCCCTGTACTACAAACAATGTTTAATAAAATATTTGGAACTTCTCCATATGCTTCCCCTACTGATATGGGTGTTAATATGGCTGGATATGCTATTATAGATGATGAAGCTGCTTGTGATGCAAGTCGTCGTGAAATAGTTAGAAGATATTATCATGCTCAAGTTGATTATATTATGGGTAAAATTAATACCAACTCACTTGACAAAATGCAAATGTTATTATCTCAAGCTGATGTTTATGCTAGAAATCGTAAATGTGCAACAATTGCTAATGAGATTGCTGATATACAAAAAAGTCCTGTTTGTGCTATTGAGTTAAATGATGGTCATCTTATTAGTGGAAAAACATCTTCTTTACTCAGATGTTCTAGTGCAGCATTATTAAATGCTTTAAAATATTTAGCAGGTATTGATCAAGAAATTCAATTGATTTCTCCTAACATGTTAAAATCTATTTTATCATTAAAAAATGATTATTTAAATATTGCAAATCCATTATTAGATATAGATGAGGTCTTATTAACACTATCTATTGCTTCAGCTCAAGATGAAAATGCAAGTCAATGCTTAAAAGCTTTACCATTATTAAAAAATTGTGAAATTCATTCTACAGTTATTTTAAGCAAAAAAGATACTGCTACATTAAGAAAATTACATATGAACTTAACTTGTGATCCTAAGTACCCTGCTTAGGATTTTTTATATAGAAAAAAAGACAAAGAAACTCCTTTGTCTTACTCCTCATTATTTTTATCTATATCATTTTCATTTAAATTTCCATCTTCTGTTTGAATTATCTTTCCTGCCATTAAATCATCAATATATTGTCTTGCTTGTTCAACAGAAGAATCATATGGTATAACCACTGAAGCTTCTCTTCCTCCTAAAGAATAACATGGTTTTTTAGCAGGATCACCAACAATTTGATAAGATTGAATATCCCAAGATGGCATATTTGATAATTGCATTTGAACAAGTGCATTAATATCATCAGAAGAAAGATTTGTTTCAACACTTTCACTAACTGTATCTAAAACAGCAGAAAATGATGTTAAAATAGCTGGTGAACATACTTTCTTAAGAATAGCTGCAATCATTCTTTGTTGATTTCTTCCTCTTGCAAAATCTCCATCAATAAATGATTTTCTTTCTCTTACAAAAGCCAAGGCTTCTTTCGCATTTAAAACATTTTCACCTTTTTTAATATTAAAATTACCAATCTTTGTTGTAAAATCTGCAGGTGAATTAACACTAATACCACCAATAGCATCTACAATTTTAATAAAGGAAGTAAAATTCATTCTTGCATAATAGTTAATCTCTTCACTCATAATATCTTGTAAAGTATCTATACTTTCTTGTAACCCATAAACACCTGTATGAGTAAATTTATCTAATTGACCATTTCTATGTAGTGGATAATAAACATCTCTAGGAATACTAATCAATAAAACCTGATGTGTTGTAGGATTAATAGCAATTAACATATTAACATCACTACGTGAAATTGTAGATATATCCCCATATTGATCATTTCCACTTACATATGTTAAAAATGGTTTATTTGTTACATCTACATTCTTAGCAGATATTGATCCTTCATCCTTTAAAATTTGATAAATAACACGTGTATCATCATCAAAAGTTTTTTTATCTTGATCTATTAAAGTACGAAAAGCTTCATCTAAAATAATTCCATCCACTTTTTGAGTATACAAAGCCTCTAATAAATCATGAAAATCTTTATAATCTGTAAGAGAAATATTTCCTACTTCTTTTTCAATCTCTTTTTTTGCATAATCCATTGACTCATTATTTACAGATGTTACATATCCAATATGATGCTTTGGTAATTGCTTTTCATTACGAATTTCAGAATCTTTTAAAACAATAACTGAAATGGCTCTTTTTTGAAATGTTTCTGCTGATAATAAATCAACTACACTTCCCATTTTATAAACATAAAATGAACCAACTATCATTATACAACTTAAAACAAAACTCAAAACTTGAGTCATAATTGATCTTTTACTTTTAGGTTTTTTATAAAAAATCAAAAAGTATTCTCCAATTAATAAACTTAATAATACTACACCACCTATAATTATATAATTAACTGGTATAAATTTTATTGTATATAACATATATAATAAAATTATAGAAGTTATCAGTTGAAAAAAATATATACTCCAATTTATTGATTTTTCTAGTTTTGTTTTCATATCATCACCTACTAAACAAGAGTATCATATTTTAAGAACTTTAGCAAATTTTATCGAATAAATAAAAAAATAATTGATATTCCATTAATAATAGAATTCAATATTTTCACCAATATAATGAAAACAAGACAAAGTAGGATGTTTTTTACCTTGTAACTCTTTATTCTTTAAAGCAAGAGCATCTCTCAAACAATAATCAATATATTCTTTTTTTAAAGGATATTCATGATGACTTGGAAGAATTATTTCAATATCTTTTATATATTTTATATTTTTCAAACTTTCAATATATAAATCTAAATTTCTATGCTTTCCAAACATATAAATAGGTCCTTTTTGGATACTATCTCCTGATAATAATAGTTTTTTATTTCTATCCAACAACATAATACTTCCATATGTATGTCCTGGCATATCAATAACTTCAAAACAATAGCTTCCAACATTAATCTGATCTCTTGTTCGTAAATAAGATAAAACAACAGGACATTGAATGAAATGTGAATCCTTAATATGAATACGGCATTTCTTAAAATGATATACTCCACCAATATGATCTTTATCACCATGAGTTAAAATAACTTCGATTGGTTTATTTGTTATTTTTTTAACAATTTCTATAATACGATCTTCTTTAAAACATGTATCAATAAGAATAGCTCTACTCTCTCCAACAATTAAAAAAGCTCTCACTTTTCCACTATCTAAAATATAAAAATCTTTATCATATTCTATAACATTCATTATTTACTCCTTTATATATTGACTTTCACCTGTACTATAATCAATTTGAATTTGTGGTTGAACATTATAAACAAATACACAAAAACATATACCTTCTCCATCATCTTCAACTGACATAGCTTCCATCAATACTCCTTTCGCAACTAAATTTTCTCCTTCAAAAATAGGTGTTACACGATATAAAACATGATTTTTTGTTTCTCTCACATAGTTTCCTACTTTTTCTTCAAAAGGTAACATTCCTTCTACATTCATATAACGAGTTCCTGTTATAAGATTTTTCTCATTAGCATTTTCTCCACTTAATTGATAAGCAATTAAATGGCATCTATTATATAAATATTTACCATCAATATGATTATATTTCACAGTATGCCAACCTGTTGGTTTAATCATTCCTATTGAACCTCTTTTTTCAGTTGGCATAATATCCACTCCTATATTAGCATAAGCTACTCCACATCTTCCCAAATTGTCTAGTTCACTATATTTTTCAAAAGATTCATCACTTAAATCACTCTCTTCAAAATATGGAATATTATTATTAATTTCAACATATTCTTGATGAGTATAATCTGGAACATTTAAAATATCAATTTTTTCATCTTGATCTGTAAATGACCAATTAAAAATATAATCATTATTATATTGATTATATATATATGTTCCACCACTCATAAATAAAACAATAGCAATAATTGTTGAAAAAATATTTTGCTTTTTCATAAATCCTCCTATGAAATAAAAAAGCTCCTTATTTTATGGAACTTCTTATTTTCTAATTATATTTTATCATTATCAATATGTAATTTCAAATATTATCCTTATTCAATAAATTTCTTATTTAAATTATTTACTCATCTAAATAATATTAAGAAAACATTGAAAAATTATTGTTCAAGAACAAAAAATGAACTGATGTATTATTTCTTGAAAATGCACAATACTTTTCCTATTGACATATAAACACTTTAAATAAACTATAGAAATTCATTTCTTATCATGTTATTTTAGGTGTAAGTAAAGCGTAACATATGGAATGATTACCTTGACTTTCCCCTTACGTCAAGGTGTAACATAAGCATAGAAGTAGGTTGAAAGGAGGAAATTTATGTTATCCATAGGTGAATTTTCAAGGATATGTAGAGTTTCTACAAAAACACTTCGTTACTATGATGAAATTGGACTCATAAAGCCCTGTAAAACCAACCCAGAAAATAATTATAGATACTATTCCATTGAACAATTAGAAACTATGTTATTTATTAATCGTCTAAAACAATACAGTTTTTCTTTAGAAGAAATTAAAGCAATGATTACATCAGAAAAAATACACAATGAAAAATTATGCTTAGAACTTTATAAAAAAAAGATAGAATTTGAAAAACAAATACAAATATATTCACAAATTACAAAACAATTAAATGAGGACATAGCAGTTTTGAAACAAGGTCAATCCATCATGTCTTATTTGAGTAAGATTGACGTTCAACTTGTTGACATACCAGTTATATATCTTGTTTCTATTCATAAAATGGTTTATAAGTTTGAACTAGTGGAACAATATGATTATTGCTTTCATTCGATATTAAGAAAAATCCAACATGACAAACTAACAATCAATGCTCCACCTATGGTACTGTATCATGGTGATGAATTTACTCCCTTGGGTTTAGATACAGAATTTGCTATTCCTGTGAAACAATTTGTTGCAGGAACAAGAGATTTTTGCCCTGGTTTATGTTTAAAAACAATTTTGCATGGTGGATATTCGAATCTATCCTCCATTTATGCAAAACAATGTGAATGGGCAAAACAGTTGACTATCTCAATTCAATAAGAAAACACATATACAACATTTGATGTGTATGATATTGAAATCAATGTACTGATGATTTAGTAGAAATAAAGAAAGCTGAAAACCTAGAAAATCAAGGCTTTCAGCGTTATTTGTGGCGTCCCCGACAGGAATCGAACCTGCGACGTTTCGCTTAGGAGGCGAACCCTCTATCCTGCTGAGGTACGAGGACATTTTATAAATCTATTTACTGTAATCTAATTATCATAATACATAAACAATTACTTCAAAAAGATAACTCTATTCAACTGAACTAAATCTCTATATAATCAATATATTAAAATCAACGAATATTTTATCATGTTCCTTTTGAGATTTCAATTCTCTTGTCTCTCTTTATACAAACCTATCCCTTTTTAGGGATAGGTCAAGAAAGATGAACAAATAATTTTCTTTTTTGATTCCATTGTTTCAATAATCTTTGAATATAATAGATAGTCATTTTTTCATACCATTCACCAGTATCTAAATCAACTAAACAATATAAACCATCTTCTCTTTTTAACAATCCTAACCCATAATGATATAAACCAGATTGTAGATCCACCGAAATCATAGAATAACCCTCCTAGTATATTCTATGAATCAATTTTTCAAATATTATTCTCAAAGAAATATTTATTTTTATAAATCTTTATCTACACGAATACCATTTTCCTTCACAATTCTACCTGGTACTCCTACAACTGTACAATTTGGTGGTACATCTTTTAAAACAACAGATGATGCTCCTACAATACTATTATCGCCAATTGTTACATCTCCAATAATTTTTGCTCCAGCTGAAATCATCACATTATTACATAATGTAGGATGCCTTTTGACTTTATGTTCACCAGTTCCTACTCCTCCAAGTGTTACGCCTTGAAATAATTGACAATCATCTCCAATAATTGTTGTTTCCCCAATAACAACACCCATGCCATGATCAATAAAGAAACGTTTTCCAATTGTTGCTCCTGGATGAATTTCAATTCCAGTTAAAAAACGTGCAATCTGACTTAAAAAACGTGCTAAGATTTTTAAACGAATATTCCATAAAAAATGATTAATACGATAAAAAAACATTGCATGAACTCCAGGATAATTTAAAATAACATTAAATCTATTTCTAGCTGCTGGATCCATTTCTAAAACTTTAGAAACCAAACCTTTACTCATAAAACTCACCTCTTTACTTTTTACTATTTAATCATAAATAAAGAGAAGAAACAACGAAGGTTATAATTTTTTTAACTTTCAATAACCTGATCAGGTTGCTTTAACTCCTTTTTATAAAATCTTATAAACATATATGTTGTAATACACGCAGCTAAAATATCTGAAACTGGTTCTGCAAATAATACAGCAAAAACAGATGCTCCATCTTTTACCATAGGCGCAATACCACTAGACATCATTGATGCCAATGATGTTCCCCCTATTAAATAAGGGAATATATAAATTAAAGGTATAAGTAAAATTATTTTTCTTGTTATTGCCATACACAAAGAAATCTTGGCTTGTCCCAATGCCATAAAAGACTGTTGACATGCAATTTGAGCACCAAATATACCAGATCCTAATAAATATATTCTTAAAGCCCAAGATGCAAATTCAATTGTTTGTGGATCAGATGCAAAAATTGAAACAAAAAACTTTGAAAAAATCATAACTGAACCACCAGCAATAATAGCAAAACCTAAACATAATTTAAAAACAAGCTTAAATGTTTCCCTTACTCTTGTATAATTCTTTGCACCATAATTATAACTTAAAATGGGTTGTGCTCCTTGACATAATCCTTGTAATGGTAATGTTATAAACTGCCATAAGCTTAATAAAATAGCCATTGTTGCTACTGCCATAGTTCCACCATATAATGAAAGTTGATTATTAAAAGAAATTTGTAATAAACTTTCTGTACTTCCCATAACAAACGGAGAAATTCCCAGTGAAATAATAGAAAAACAAATACGTAAATTTAATTTCACATACTGTTTTCTAATTTTTATTATACTTTTCTTTCCAAATAAAAATACCAATACCCATAATGCTGAAACACCTTGAGCAAGAATTGTTGCTAAAGCAGCTCCAGATACACCCATGTTTAGTCCAAAAATAAAAATTGGATCTAATATAATATTTAAAATAGCTCCTATCATAACTGTACACATTCCCATTTTTGCAAAACCTTGTGTATTAATATATGCGTTCATACCTAATGTAATCTGCACAAACACAGTTCCTAACGCATATATACTAATATATGAAATAGCTTGTGGTAGCGTTTCTTCATTTGCCCCAAATAATAATAACAATGGTTCTTTGAAAATAAGAATAATTATTGTTAAAATAAATCCTAAACCAATCAGCATTACAAAACTATTTGTCATAATTTCCTCTGCTTTATCTTGTCTTTTCTCTCCCATTCTAATAGCACATAATGGTGCTCCTCCAACTCCTACAAGATTTGTAAATGCTGTTACAAATGTAAGAATAGGTAAAGCTACTGATAATGAAGCCATTGCTAAAGTCCCATCACTCATTTGTCCAATATAAATACGATCTACCATATTATAAAGAACATTCACTAACTGAGCAATAATGGATGGAATAGCTAATGATAATAATAATTTAGAAATTTTTTCATAACCTAATTTATTTTTTTCCAATTTCATTTCCTCCCTTATAAAAAGAGGGGTTATCCCTCTTTCATTTTTTTTATAAATTTTTTTGTATAGTCTACTTTATAAACCAATACATAAAGTATAATTGAAAGTATACCAGCCATAACAGCATCAATAATAGAATGCTGTTTGATAAACATTGTTGATAAAGTAATTAATATTGCTGAAATAATAGCCAATAACTTTATTCCATTATGATGTGATAATTTTTCACATTTAAGCAAAGCAATTGCACATCCTATTGAATTAAAAACATGAATACTTGGACATACATTTTGACTCTTATCAGCAGTATAAATAAAATTCACTAAGAACTGACAAAAAGAATTTCCTTCTAATGTCAATGGTCTATGATTAAAACTAGTTGGATAAATTGTAAATGCAATCAAACAAATTGTCATTCCTATAAATAAAAATGCTACACATTTATAAAAATCACTTTTATTTGTAAAAAATAAATATGCAATTGTTCCAGCCACAAATAAATACCAATATACATAAGGTAGAACAAACCAAGCGATAAAAGGAATACTTTGATCTATAAATGTATATATATCATGGAATACAATATTTGATCTATATTGAATACCAAAATACCAAGGTACATAAATAATAAAATAAAGAAATACCCAAGCATGTTTATATTGTTTTAATATATTTTTCATTAATTAAAACCAAATAATTTCCTAGAAATATCATATCCAGTTGTAATAATCTTTTGACCCACTTTACTATCCATTTGCATACATGCACCAAGAAGAGTATGTTTCACAGCTTTATATAATTCTAGATTTTCTTGTTTTAAATACGCCCATAATTCATCTTTCTTAGCTAAATTTTCTTCAGTTCCTGATCTGATTAATAAAACAGTTGAAACTGTTGTAATCATTGTTAAATATTTAATCATATAATTACGTAATTTTCTACTTTTTAAATTCATAACATTACAACTATCTATCATCATTTTATTAACTTTAATTTGTTGATCAATTCTTGAAATCATAACTTTCTCATTAACTGATTGATCTTCTCTTCCTATAAAATAACGATATAAATCAATATCTAAATAATATAATGTATTAACATATGGTAATGGTTGATAAACAAATAAATTATCTACATAAAAAGTATGTTTAGGTAATTGTAAATTACAATTTCTTAATAATTGTGTACGATAAATAACACTATGCATTAATAAATTTTGTTGAGGATAAAAATGTTTCACATCATACCATCTAAAAATTCTATTTTGTGGTAAAGCATTTGTATATTTAATAACACTTGTTTTATTTTCACTTGGTTTCTCATAAACATAATTAGCAATCATCATATCAACCATTTCATTATGATTATATAAATCCTTTAATGTTTCAACAACTTTTACTAAAGATGACTGATCAAACCAATCATCACTATCCAATACTTTGAAATAAACTCCTGTAGCATTTTTTAAACCTGTATTAACAGCTTCACCATGCCCTCCATTTTCTTGATGAATACATTTAATAGTGTCTGGATATTTTGATACATACTCATCACCAATATGCGCAGTATTATCCTTTGAGCCATCATCTACTATAATAACTTCTATATCATCCTTTAAAATCAGACAAGATTCAATAGCCTTTGCCATATAATCTTGAGAATTATAACAAGGAATCGCAACAGATAAATATTTCATAATTTCCTCCTCAAAATCACTACATCAATTTTAAATTCTATATCTTTTTTCTCATAGTCTATCATAACATATAATTATAATATTGAATACATTAATTATTCAAACATTTATTAATTTTATCTATTGATAAAGAAGAAAATGGTATAAAATTATCAACTTGACCATATTGACCAATACTTTTCTCCATCCAAATCACATCTAACCACTTATTAAACTTATATCCACACTGATGAAATAAAGCATTTTGCTTAAATCCTAATGCTTGATGAAATCTTTTACTCTTATCATTGGGAACAGTAATACAAGCATAGACAGTTTGTATATTCATTTCTTGTAATATAGCAAATAATTTTAAATATAATTCTTTAGCAATGCCTTTACCATGATAACTTTCTTTTACATAAATTGATAATTCACATGCCCACTCATAGGCTTTTCTTTCATGAAATGTACAGGCATATGCGTATCCAATAATTTCATCATCTTCTTCCACAACAAGATAAGGATATTTCTTTGATATCTTTTCTATTCTTAATGACATCTCTTTTAAACTAGGAACATCATATTCAAATGTAATATTAGTATTTAAAACATAAGGAGCATATATTTGTAATATTTGTTGAACATCTTTTTTCTGAATAATTCTTATTTTCATTTTCATTCTCCATTTTTATTATAAAAAAAGATGATTATAACATCTTTCTTATTTTTTCGTTTCTAATAATTGTAAATACTCATTTTCATGAATAATTCTTAAATCTTGACCTTGCTTCATCAGTTGTAATGCTTTCTTAACTTTTTTATTTTTATTTCCAAATCTTACTTTATAAAAACCATTTTTACCAATAACTAAATAATTTGTTTGATGACTAACTTGATGACTATATAATGCACTCACTTCTTTTGTTTTTTCTTCTAATAATTCTTTTGGCATAGATAACTTACCAGTAAAACAAATAGATTGATGATAAAGAATTGAATCTTCTTTTTCTGTCATTTCCAATAATTGTGGTGCTAATTCTGGAGAAATAATATTTCGATAATACTTACCTTTCATTTCACCAAAATCCAAATGATATAATTGATGTAATTCTTTTAATGTATGTACATCCTTCTTAATCATCATCTTCAATAATACATCAGTTGTCGCTTTAGCATCTTCCAAAGCATGATGGGCTTTAAATTCAAAATCATTCATTTTTGATAATTCTTTAAGATTATATTTTTTCAAATAAGGATAAACAAGATGTGCCAAAACATTGGTACATGACATCCATAATGTAGGATAAGTTATATGATATGATTTTAATGTTTCTCTCAAATACATCATATCTCCTTGTATATCATGTGCTACAACAATACTTTCATGAAAATAATGTTGTATTTCCTGCCATATTTCATCAAAACACCTTTCATGAATAAGTGATTGTGGTTTGATTTTATGAACTTTATAACGATACATATCGTAACTTAAATTTTTAGGTTTAATTAATGAATAGTAGGTTGAATGGATTTTTTGATTGACAATTTCAACAATTCCAATTGCACAAATACTTGTTGGATCTTGATTGAGAACTTCTATATCAAATACAGTAATTCGTTCATTCATTTTATTCCAACTGCTTTCTTTGCCAATTGATCTGCAATTTCATTATATATATCTCCACTATGAGCCAAGACTTTAATAAAAGATATTTGAATTTTTTGACGACTCTCATCCATAAACTTCTGATAATTTTGTGTTCCTATCTTATTGGCTTTCCATTGATGAGTTGCCCATTTCTCAATACCTTCATAATCGTAATAAATACAAATAAATGAATATTGATGCTTGATTGCATATTGAACAGCTTTTTCACTTCCTAAAATTTCTCCAGCCACATTTCTCATCAAAGCATAATCCTCTTGATTATCTTTACCATAAAGTTGTTCTAAAACAGATTGTCCTTCTAACAAAACACATCCATAGCCATATTCTTTTGTTTTCACATTATAACTTCCATCTACATAAGCAATAAGACCATTTTGATCATTTTGAACATGAATCTGATTATCAAGAAATAATTCAGCCTCTTCTTTCGTTTTAAAAGATTTATACACAGCTCCTTTAAACCCCTTGACTTGTTTCTCACATTCTTCCCATGTCAAAAATATTCCAGTTTCTCTTCCATTTTTTACTGCATAAAATTTATTCATAAAGAAAACCTCCTTTTACATCATAAGGACATTTCATTGTTTTGTCTAGTGTAAAATACAATTATATTGTGAGAGATAAAGATAATTGGTATAATAAGATAAGAAAGAG
Source organism: uncultured Erysipelotrichaceae bacterium (assembly GCA_910588075.1). GTDB lineage: Bacteria > Bacillota_I > Bacilli_A > Erysipelotrichales > Coprobacillaceae > MGBC163490. Next base: position 35,348 of record CAJUOS010000015.1, read on the forward strand.
AGGTCATTATGAAAATAGAAAATAGATTTTTAAAATATGTGAGTTTTGATACACAATCTGATCCTTATTCAACAACATCTCCATCTTCTAAAAAACAAAGAGAATTAGGTGAATTTTTAGTTGAAGAAATGAGAATACTAGGTTTAGTTAATGTCAATATAGATGAATTTGGTATTGTTTATGGTACAATTCCTTCAAATAATAATCATCAAGGTGATGTTATTGGATTTATTGCTCATATGGATACATCTCCTGATGCAAGTGGAAAAGATGTTCATCCTCAAATTATAAGAGAATATGATGGAAAATGTATAACTTTAAATCAACCCAAAGACATATATTTAGATCCTCAAGAATTTCATGATTTATATGATGTCATAGGTCATGATATTATTACAACAGATGGAACAACTTTACTAGGAGCCGATGACAAAGCAGGTATTGCTATTATTATGAGTATGGCTGAATATTTGTATAAACATCCAGAATTTAAACATAATGATATACAAATCGCTTTTACTCCAGATGAAGAAGTTGGTCGTGGTACTGAACATTTTGATATTAAAAAATTTCATGCTGATTATGCTTATACACTTGATGGTGGACATATCGCTGAATTATCCTTTGAAAATTTTAATGCTTATCAAGTTATTGTAGATATTGAAGGAAAATCAATTCATCCAGGTACTGCTAAAAATAAAATGATTAATGCAGCTAATTTAGCTGTACAATTTGATCAATTACTACCAGCTCAAAAAAAGCCTGAATATACTGAAAATTATGATGGTTTTCATCATTTGTCTTTGATAAAAGGAAATTGTGAGAAAGCAAAACTTGAATATATTGTAAGAGATTATGATTTTAGCAATCTTAAACAACAATTAAATGATTTTAAACGTATTCAAGCCTATCTTAATAGTTATTATGGAAAAGAACTTGTTACAGTATCAATGAAAGAACAATATCTCAATATGAAAGAAATTATTGAAAATTATCCAAATATTGTTGAACAAGTTGAAACTGCTATGAATGATGTTGGGCTTAAACCTAGAATCACTCCGATTCGTGGTGGTACAGATGGGGCAACTTTATCTTTTATGGGATTGCCTTGTCCAAATCTAGGAACTGGTGGTTTTAATTATCATGGACCATATGAATTTGTATCTATTACAATGATGAAAAAGGGTGTTGAATTATTGTTACGTTTATTAAAAAATAATGTTTATAATCAAGAAACAATTCCTTTTTAAAAAATAAGGGTGTGTATATATGAAATGTTTATTTATTATTAATCCTTCTGCTGGAACAAAAACAATTCAAAAAAAATTAGATAAAATAATAGGACAAATGATTTTAAAAAATCTTGTTAATCATGTTGATGTTTTTTATACAAGAAAAAAAGATGATGCATATCAAAAATGTTTACAATTAAAAAATAAAGATTATGATTTTGTTGTTAGTGTTGGTGGTGATGGAACAATTAATGAAGTTATTAGCGGTTTTGTAGAGAAACAATTATCAATACCTTTAGCCATCTTAGCAGGTGGAACTGTTAATGATTTTGCTAATCATCTTCAATTACCACGTTCTACTCGTAAATTTATAGATATGATTAAAGAAATGAAAACAATGAAGGTTGATATAGGAAAAGTAAATCATCAATATTTTGCTAATGTTATTGCTGGTGGAATGTTTAGTGATATTAGTTTTCAAGTTTCAAAATCTGAAAAAGAAAAATTTGGTCCTTTAGCATATTATATTAATGGTATTAGACAACTTCCCACTCAACTTTCTACAAATCTTCACTTGAAGATTGTTACTGAAAAAGAAAAATTTGAAGAAGAAGCACGTTTATTTATGATTACAAATACATCTCAAGTAGGAGGATTTAAAGATATAACACCTCATGCTAGTATTCAAGATGGTGTACTAGATTTATTAATTATTAGAAAATGTTCACCTACTGATATGATTTCAATATTTAAAGATTATAAATTAAACAATCATGAAAATAGTCCTTTCATTCATTATATTCAAGCAAAAGATATAACAATAGATTGTGAAGAAGACATTATATATGATATTGATGGTGAAGAAGGAAAAAATTTTCCTATCCATATAAGTGTTATTCCTCAAGCATTAAATATTATTATTCCTTAGTCATTAAAAAAACACTGAAAATTAATTTTTCAGTGTTTTTTATAACTTCCTAATATGGTCTTTTAGGTATAATAATTGCAGCAACTAAATAGGCTAATAAACCTGAACCCCATCCAAAGATAAGAACAACTGCAATTAATCTTACAATTGTTGGATCCACTTCAAAGTATTCAGCTAAACCTCCACATACACCACATATCATTACATCTGTTTTTGATTTATATAATCTTTTATTCATTTTTTAATCCTCCATTTCTATTTTGACAGAACCCATTCCACAATCAACATCAATTTGACAATGACCTAAATCATTATGATGACTATCATTATGATGTGAAGTCTTTTCCATAAATCCTGAAAATTCTTCATTACCAATTTGTACTGAACCCATTCCTACATCTACACTATAACTGTAATCTTGCTTATGTTGATTTAATAATATATTTACTTTTCCCATTCCTAAATCAACATCTAAATTTTGATAACAGACAACTTGATTTAAGTCAGTTTGACTCATACCTGTATCTACTTCCATATTATGACAAACAATATTTTTCATTGTTAGTTTACCCATATTATTTTCAATTGACAAATCTTTTGTATAAATATTTTCAATATAAGTTTTTCCTGTATTTGTATTGATGTCAACCTCTTGAAATTGAAATCCTTTTGGTACTAACATAGAAATTTTAGCTTTTCTACTATTTCCACTGATTTGCCAATAAGCTGGTTGTGTAATAATGAGTTTATCATCTTCTTGATAAACCTTTAACCCATTATAAACATTTTTAATATTGACACTTATATCCTGAATATCATTTTTCTCATGAATTTCTATATCAGCAATTGTTGTATCTAACTTTAATTCATGAACTGGTGATTGTGTAGTATATTGAATATCTTCTTTTTTATTTGAAATCCATTCTATATTATTATGATTAAAAATTGGAAACTGAGTCATTTTTATCTGATTTAATCCACCAATACTTACACCAGCAACAATAAAACACACTCCCACAATAAAACTTATTAAGACTTTGTACATTGTTTTCATGAACGTACACCTCGATTATAGACAATTTTATTCACAAAGTTTGATAATATATCTACTATATTAGGAATACATTCTTTAAAAAACCATACTGCAATTTTATTAAAAATTTGTGCCAATGCAATAACAACACAACCAAGTCCTATATATATAAGTCCTGCTCCAGTTAAATAAAATAAATGAGCTACCCCCACAACAATCAATGCAATAGAAATAACATATAAAATAAATGTAATAATCCAAAAACCAAATATCAAACAAAAAAATGTTGTCGCAAATCCAAAACCAATTCCAAATATTCCTCCAATTAAACCAGATAATGGAAAAACAGCTAAAATTATTAACACGATAAGTAGGAAACGATCTCTTGAACCTAAATCATGCCATTTATTCTTTAAATGTGTTGAAGCTTTTTTATCTTCTTGAACTTCTACATCAATAACTTCATAATTTCTCTGATAATCATCATTAGAAAATCCCTCATTACCAGATGAAATATGTTCATCAAAATTTCCTCTTAAACTATCTCGAATAATTGCTGCAACACGACTTGGTTCCCCTAATTCTTCAATAACCTTTTGTTCATTTTCCACTCCTGCTTCATCAAAGTAATCCTCATAAAAAGATAATGCCTCTTTCCTTTCTTCTTCATTGATATCTTGAAGCAAGAAATCTAATTCTCTCATAAATGTTTTTCTATCCATCTTGATTTCCCCCAT
>CAJUOS010000016.1 GCA_910588075.1 uncultured Erysipelotrichaceae bacterium
CTGTATATGTTTGAGTCGCTATTTTTGAATATGTTAATGTTGAAACATTTTTCTTATTAATTGTATAAGCTAATCTTCTTGTTCCAGCATAATTACCCATTCCAGTTACAACAACATAAGCTGTTCCTGCTTTTGTATTGTTTAAATATGCTAATCTATAATCTTTATCTTTAACAAGCACTTTACCATTATCTTTTACCACAACATTAGATTTTAATGGTGAACCTGTATATGTGCATTGTGATAATGAAAATGTTTTTCCATAAATGTTTGTTTTATTAATCGTTTCAGCATATCCTTTGATTCTTGCTGTTGAATCCAAAAGTCTAACCCAACCATATCCACTATTAACATAACTATAGTCATAGTTTGTATTATTAATAAAACTTATCCATGGGAAACTACTTGTTGAATCTATCCAATATGTTACATTTCTATTATTTGTAGATTTTAAAGTAATAACAATAGAATAACTTGAAGCATTTCCTAAATAAACTGTACTATTCAACTTCACATTATGCATTCCTACATATGTTGTCTTTCCACTTTGTGTTGCTAATAAAGAGCCAGATGTTGGTTGTGAAGTATTGATTAAATGTCCATATATTTTAATTGTATATGATAAATTTGGTGTATCTGTTCCAAATGAAACACTAGATAATTTTTGAGTTTTTGTTGTACTTGTATTTTTAGTTTTATAAATATTAGCAATCGTTACTTCATTTTGATAATGAGTATTAAGATATGGTGATGCTGAACCATCATATTGATAAACTTCATTGCTTGATTTTGTATTAACATCATATACACATGTATTACATAATGAAACTTCATCATATGACATCCAGAAATAACCATTATCTCCCCAATCATCTCCCCAACTATTTTTTACTAACCATGCTCCATTATTTTTTGGACGTTGAGATTCATTTTGAGAAAAATTATTTCTACTATATGCATCATCCCATCCAACAATTGTAATGGCATGATTTGTTGTTTCTCTTCTTTCTGGATTATAATATGAAGTCTTACCATTTACTGTATTATAATATTTGGGAGCTTCATTTTCATCAGTAGCACTATAATACATTGCTACAACACTTCCATAATCTTGGATTGCTTGTTTAACTAATGGCTTATTTTGCGAATCGAGATTATATGCATTTTTTAAAATATAAGACGTTTTATATTGATGTGTTTGTGAAGAATAATTTTCAGCATTTGCTATTTGACCATAAGGAAATACAGTTTCATCAGCAAAACCAAAATTATCAATACCATGAATTGTTAAAATATGATTTCCACCATTATTATAGAAAACACTATCTAATGGGTTTGTTTTATCATTTTTTGTATTTCCATAAAAATCTGGAAAAGTATTATAAAAATAATATGCCAAATGAGCCTCAGATAAATCTACATTATTTTTAGTTTTTAATCCTTTTTTTATTAAAGATGTTTCTGCTGCACTACATGCCGCAAATGCCCAACAAGTTCCATAATTTCCTTGATTCTTAGCATTTGTTACATAACCTTTCTCCACTGAACTATATTTTGTTGGGAAAGTAGCACCTCTTCTTAATAATATTGAACCATCACTTTCAGGATCAGGTATTCTTTCACGTTCTGGTAAAAGTTTATGTTTTTCAACAACTTTATCCCCATCTTCTTCTGCTTGAATAGATAAGACATTAGCTGTCATAACTGTTATCATTAATAAAAATGACAAAATAATCTTTATAAATTTCATAGTATACCCCCTTATACTCTTATTTTAACTCTTTTATCCATTGAAATAAAGTAAAAATATATTTTTATCCTTATAAACAATTAAATATAATATTTCTCTATCCACTATATATTATTATTCAAAAAAAAGAACAACTTTATAAAAAAGTCATTCCTAAAATTCAGTATTCAATATTTATTTTTTAACATGATATTGTCAATATATTTCCATTATTATCAAAAATAGCAAATTCATCTTGTCCATAAAAAGTCTGATGAAGTTCTTTAGCAATCTGAACCTTTTCTTTCAATTCATCATATAATGCCTTTACATTATCAACAGTTATAAACAATGTAAATGTTGGTACTATATCCCTGATATTTAAAGTTGGATATTCCTCAATTAAATTTTCCTTTTCTTGAAACATAATAGAAATCTTATCCTTACTCAAAATAGCAAAATTTAAAATATCTCCATCTTCTGGAACACTTAATACCTTTTGAAAACCAAGATTTTCTACATAAAATTTTATCGTTTCTTTCACATTGTTGACCATTATATTGGTTGTTATTGTTTCGTACATTATTATCTACCTCCCAATATAATTATAAAAAGAAAAATGTCCCTTGTATTGTAAAAAACGGACATCTACTTATAATTCTCTATCATCTTTAATGGTGAAACACCTGTATATTTCTTTATTTCTTTTATAAAATGGGATTGATCATAAAAACCACATAAATGAGCAATATCAACTAAATTCATATTATCATCTAAGATAAGTGTTAAGCATAAATGCAAACGCAATATATTTAATAAGACTTTTGGTGATACCCCATAATAAACTTTAAATAATCTATATAGATGTCTTTCATTATATCCAAATCTTGTAGCAATATTTATAACACTTTGTTCTTTAGGACTTTTATATAATTCTTCAATAACCTCTATAAATTGCAAATTTATATCTTTACTTGTTTTTTTCAATAAATATTTTTTTAAACACTCTATTCTTTCATTTGTATTATTCAATTTGAATATTTCATTAATATTTTCTTCTTTTTCTATGTCATCAAAAGAAATTTGATTATCCATGATTTTATGAGCTTCTATATGAAAAAGCAAATAAAATAAACTTGGCTTTAATCTTACACCCATATAATCTATTTTTTTACTTAATTGAAAAGGTTCTGTTTCTTTACTAAAACCTGCAAAACAAATTGTTTGACTTATAAAATCTATAACAATATCAATACAAGCATCTGGTAAAATATTATTTAATAATGTTTTATCTAGTGTTTGTTTTGACTTCATTGTCCAAATACACATACAATAATCTTTAAGTTCTTTAAGATTATATTCTGTATATTTTACATTTTCATTAAATTCTTTATCTAATATATAGGGTATTTGTTTAGGATAATACATCATTATTTCCTCTTCTAATTATTATCTTAAATTTTATTTATGATATGTTTCATTTCGCATAATTTTAAAAGCTCTATAAATTTGTTCAGTAAGAATCAAGCGCATGAGTTGATGTGGAAATGTCATATTTGAGAAACTGAGTCTAAAATTAGCTCTTTCTAGTATATCTTCTCCATGTCCCAAAGAACCTCCAATCACAAAATCTATTGTACTTTTTCCATCTATCATACATTTTTCAATATGTTTAGAAAATTCAACAGAATCTATTGCATTACCATGAACATCTAATAAAATAACATAATCATCTTGTTTAATCTTATCTAAAATTTTTCTTCCTTCTTTAACTTTTACAATCACTTCTTCAGCCAATGATGCCTTTTCAGGTATTCTTTCATCAGCTACTTCAATCACTTCAATATCAGCATATCCTGATATCCTTTTGATATATTCTTTAATCCCATTAACTAGATATTTTTCTTTTAATTTCCCAACACATATTATTTTAATCTTCATACTTTCCTCCTGAAACAACATCAACTTGACTTGCCACTTTAATATTTTCAAACACAATATGATTATCATTAAATATATTTTTATATGTTTCTAATGCTTTTTCTTTAGTATTTGCTTCTTGAGATAAATGTGCTAAGATAATTTCTTTCGTTTTTTCTCCCATAACTTCACTCATTAGATGAGCACTATATTCATTATTTAAATGTCCTTCATCATTTAAAATTCTATTTTTTAAAAATAAAGGTCTTTTTGTTGCCATCAACATTTCAATATCATGATTACTTTCAATAATATAATAATTAAGATTTTTTATATATTTTCTATTTTTCTGTGATACATATCCTGTATCTGTCATATAAAGTAATGTTTCTTGTGTTGTAAAAACAAACCCAATGGGATCACTTGCATCATGTGATGTTTTTAATGTCAACACATCAAATTGACCAAATTGTCTATGTTCATATGGTATTAATGTATGATATTCATCTAAATTTTCTATATTCTTTTTTGCTGAAAAAACAATATCTTTATCAAAAATATGAATATTTTTATTATGATCATAATGATCATGTGTTAAAAAAACATAATGAATATCATCTTCATTAAAACCTAAATTCTTTAATCTAAATAATAATTGTTTTCTAGAAATACCACAATCAATTAATATTCCACATCCATTTTCATATATAAAAGTTGCATTTCCTTTAGAACCACTTGCTAAAACATGAAATTCCATAATTCTCTCCTTTTCTCACTTCATTATACAAATTCAAAAATAAAAAAACAAGAAAGATTAAAATTTTATCTTTTGAAAAAAATATCATCATTTTTAATTTTATGTTAGAATAATATTGTAAGGGAGGTTTTATATTATGCCAAAAATTATTACAATTGCTAGAGAATATGGCTCTGGTGGACGTTTAATAGCTCAAAAAGTGGCTGAAAAATTGCAACTTGTTTATTATGATAATGAAGTTATTGATTTGGCTGCAAAAGAATTAGGTTTTGATATTGATACAATTAGAAAAGCTGCTGAAGAAAAATCATCAAGTTTTATGTATACTATGTCATCTTCTGCATTCACTTTGCCATTGAATGATCAAGTTTTTACAACACAATCTAAAATTATTCGTCATCTTGCTAAGCACGATTCTTGCATTATTGTTAATGGATGTGCTGATTATGTATTAGAAGATTATGATGATGTTTTAACTGTTTTTATTCATGCTCCTTTAGAATCAAGAATAAAACGTGTTAAAGATGAATACAAAGAAAATCATGATGATATCAAGCGATTTGTCATGAAAAAAGATAAAGGAAGAAGTAATTATTATAACTATTATACAACTAAAAAATGGGGTCAATTAAAGAATTTTGACCTTACAATCAATAGTGATTTAGGAATTGATGAAGCTGCTGATATTATTGTGAAATTATTTCAAAAAGGAAATTTTTAAATGACAAAAGAAAATAAAATGGGCGTTATGCCTGTGAATAAGCTTCTTATTTCAATGTCGCTTCCAATGATTATTTCCATGCTTGTTCAAGCTATGTATAATATCGTTGATAGTATATTTGTTGCGCAAATAAGTGAAAATGCTTTAACAGCGGTTTCTCTTGCCTTTCCATTACAAAATCTTATGATTGCTTTTGCAGGTGGAACTGCTGTTGGAGTTAATGCTTTACTTTCTCGAAGTCTTGGAGAGAAAAACCAAGAACATGTTAATCAGACTGCAACTCATTCTATCCTTATCTATGTTATAACAGCTTGTATCTTTGCAATATTGGGATTGACTTTTTCCCATTTCTTCTTTAATGTTCAAACATCAAATCAAGAAATTGTTGATGCTGGTACAATTTATGCCATGATTGTTGTAGGATGTTCTTTTGGTTTATTTGGACAATTTTTATTTGAAAGACTTCTTCAAGCAACTGGAAGAACAGTACATACAATGATAACTCAAGGATTAGGAGCAATTATTAATATTATACTAGATCCTATTTTTATTTTTGGATATTTTGGTTTACCTAAAATGGGTGTGGCTGGAGCTGCTCTCGCAACTGTTTTAGGACAAATTATTGCTTTTATTCTTGCCGTAGTTTTTAATTTTAAATTTAATCATGATATTCAATTTCAATTCTCTGGTTTTCAATTAGATTTAAGTATTATTAAACAAATTTATTCAGTTGGAGTCCCTTCCATTATTATGCAATCTATTGGAAGTATCATGACTTTTGGTATGAATAAGATTTTGATTACATTTTCTACCACTGCAACTGCTGTATTTGGAGTTTATTTCAAACTACAAAGTTTTGTATTTATGCCTGTATTTGGATTAAATAATGGAATGATTCCTATCATTGCTTATAATTTAGGAGCAAAGAAAAAGGAACGTATGATTGATACAATTAGACTTGCTATGATTTATGCTACTAGTATGATGATAGTTGGAATTATTTTATTTGAGTGTATTCCTGAAATATTACTAGGATTCTTTAACGCTTCTACTGATATGATTGCTATTGGAACACCAGCTTTAAGAATTATTGCTATTCATTTTATTTTTGCAGGTTATGGGATTGTATGTGGAGCTGTTTTTCAAGCTGTTGGAAAAGGTACATATAGTTTATTAACTTCATTAATAAGACAATTATTTGTTTTATTGCCTTGTGCTTATGCTTTATCTTTATTTGGAAATATTAATCTTATCTGGTTATGTTTCCCTATTGCTGAAATTTCTTCAGCAATTACATCAACAATATTATTTAATAAAATAAAAAAGATGATATCTGCTGTTGAAAGTTTATAAAAAACTTTTCAACACAAAAGAAAAAGAGTGGTTCTTCCACTCTTATTTTCTTATTTAAGTCCGTATTTTTTATTGAATTTATCAACACGTCCATCTGCACTTGCAAATCTTTGTTTACCAGTATAGAATGGATGACAATTTGAACAAGTATCAACACGAATTTCATTTAATACTGAACCTGTTTCAAATTCATTTCCACATGAAGTACATACGACTTTTACTTTTTTGTAATTTGGATGAATTCCTTTTTTCATTTTATTATCTCCTTCCGCCTTGAAATATTTGCTACTTCAAAGTAAGTTGCTAATTTATAATAGCATTTCCTATTGTTAAATTCAACACTTTTTTTAAATAATTAATCATCTATTTCATAACGTGTAATATGTGCACCTAAAGTAATTAACTTATGATCAATATTATCATATCCTCTATCTATATGATAAATATTTGTAATTTCTGTCTTTCCTGTAGCAATAAGTCCAGCTATAACTAATGCTGCTCCACATCTTAAATCTGTTGCTTCTACTCTTGCTCCATGTAATGGTGTTGCTCCATGAATAATACTTGTCGCTTCTTCTAATTCAATATTTGCTCCCATTTTATTTAATTGTTCACAATGTTTAAAACGTTCAGCATAAATCGTTTCTTTTACTTGAGAATCTCCTTCAGCTTGAGTTAATAATGTTGTTAATGGTTGTTGCAAATCAGTAGCAAAACCTGGATAAGTCTGTGTTTTAATATTAACATGATGTAATGGAGCTCTTCCTCCATATACAATAATACTATCTCCTATAACTTCCATTTCTACTCCCATTTCTTTTAATTTTGAAATAAGAGCTTCTAAATGTTGGGGAATAATATTTTGAATAAGCACTTTTTCTCCAGCAGCAGCAGCTATAACTAAAAATGTTCCAGCTTCAATACGATCAGGAATAATTTCATGGAATGTTCCATGAAGATGTTCAACTCCTTCAATTGTAATTGTATCTGTACCTACGCCTCTAATCTTAGCACCCATTTTTGTTAATAAATTGGCTACATCAATAATCTCTGGTTCTTTTGCAGCATTTTCTATAACTGTTTTTCCTTTAGCTTTAACAGCTGCAAATAATATATTAATTGTTGCTCCCACAGAAGCAAAATCTAAATAAATTCTATTTCCAATTAATTCATCTGCTTCTAATATATAAGTATCATCTTCATAAGTGATTTTTGCCCCTAAAGCTTCAAATCCTTTTAAATGCAAGTCAATTGGACGTGGTCCTAAATAACATCCTCCAGGCATCTTTATCTTTACTCTCTTATATTTTCCAAGCAAAACACCCATAAAATAATAAGATGCTCTTAACTTATTAACAGCATCACTCACTAAAGGTAAATCCTTCATATGAGTTGGATCAATAGTCACTTTATCTCCTTCTACACTTACTTCACAATTCAATTCTTTCAATAATATAGCTAAAGCTTTAACATCAGAAATTTCTGGAACTCCATAAATTTCTACTGGTTCATCTGATAAAACTGTTGCTGGAATAAGTGCAACAGTTGCATTTTTTGCTCCACTTATACGTACAGTTCCATTTAATTTATATCCACCTTCAATAGCAATGACTCTTTCTGACATTGTTTTCTTCCTTTCTTTCTCTTTATATATTCAAACATTAAAGTAATGCAAATTTTCACAATTAAATTATACATATAAATATGCAAAATATCAAAGAAAATTCACAACAATTTTTAAAAGCCTCTTTACACATTTTTTTTGCGTGGTATACTTATATTATGCTCCGTTGGTGAAGTGGTCAACACACATGGTTCTCATCCATGCATTCAGGGGTTCGAACCCCCTACGGAGTACCAAGACATTTACGAAACAAGAAATTGTTTCGTTTTTTTATTTCCAATAATATTTATCATTGGTACTTTTTAATAATTCTTTATATAATAATTATTTTTATAAATAAAGACTATTCAAAAAACTGTGTACCCAAAAAATAGACCTGTCGATTATAAAAACATGTCTACTTCTAAAGAAGTTTATAAATTTTAAAAACAATCTAGATAAATAAAGTTCCACCAGCCATAGCTGGTGGTTTTTCAGTTTCGGGTATAACCCTTCCTTTATTGGCAGCACACATGTGTGCTCTCTTTCGCCTGTCAGCTCGCATTGTTTACTTGCTACCCTTTAAAAGGGTCTCTTGGATCAAATAATGCCAATTGTTCTGTCTTTCTATCTACTTCCAATTGATTCGCTATATATTCCTTTATCGCTTTTGTATTTTTCCCTACTGTATCTACATAATATCCTCTACACCAAAATTCTCTATTTCGATATGCAAATTTCATGTTTCCAAATCTCTGAAATATCATTAGACTACTTTTTCCTTTTAGATATCCCATAAAACTCGATACACTTAATTTTGGTGGTATACTTAACAATAAATGTACATGGTCAGGACAAATTTCTCCTTCTATGATTTCTTCTCCCTTCCATGCACACAACTCTCTTATTATATCTCTTATTTCTGCTCTCTTATCTTCATAAAATACTTTTCTTCTATATTTTGGTGCAAATACAACATGATACTTACAATTCCATTTTGTATGTGCTAAACTATTTATGACGTTATTTTGTTCTTTCAATTTAATGTCCTCCTATTGTATTATTTTTTTGCAAGCTGGCAGGCTTACAATTAGTTTAGCACAATAGGATTCATCGCTAAAGCTCTTCAGAACCACACGACTATCGTGTGGTTTTCTTAGACAACAAAGGAACAACCCTAATATAGATTGTTCCTTTCTATTTCATTTATTTGTCAATTTCAAATAGATCCCTAAATTATTTAATTAGCCTTTCTTACTTTATTTATATAAATAAATATAATTAAACTTCCTATAATTATTTCTAACCATATCATAATATTTATTGTGTCTTCTGTTTTAACATTTTTTATTACTGGTATTTCTTTATCTTTATGTATTAAAGAATGAGATTTGCTATTTTCTTCATCTTCAGATCTATTTATTTCACTATCCTTGACTGTAACTATACAAATTGCAATCAATCCATGATTTGTTTTTACTGTAATATTAGCTTGTCCTGTTGAAAGTGCTGTAATTCTACCTTTTGAATCAACTTCTACAATATTAGAATCACTTGAATGCCAACTTAAAACTTTACTATCTGTTGTATCACTAGGATGAATATCTGCAATCAATGTGTATGTATTTCCTTTATCCAAAGTAAGAATTGTTTGATTTAAACTTATGGAAGTTATTGGAATATTCACAATTGAATCTACAACTGTAATAGAACATTGTGCTTCTTTTCCATTACTTGTCTTAACTGTAATAATAGCTTCCCCCTTTGATAATGCTATAACTTTACCATTAGAGTCGACTTTTACAATATTCGAATCACTTGAAGTCCATACTAACACTTTATCTGTAACATCATTTGGCGTAATTGTTGCTACTAATATTGAACTTTCTCCTGTATGTAATGACAAAGATGTTTTATCTATTTGAACTGTTGAAGCTGGTACTGTTATGATTTCATATGGAATACTATTCTCTTTAGCATACTTTAATCCATAAGAGTTTGGATAAACTTTTAAAGTTAATTGAGTACATTCATTAAAAACATCCTCTCCTATACTTGTCACACTTTTAGGGATAATTAAACTTGCTAAGTTACTACAACTATCAAATGCACCTTCTCCTATGTTTTCAACATCATCAGGAATGGTTATATTTTGTAAACTTGTGCAATCACTAAATGTGTAATCTTGTATATTTTTTATATTTCCTAAAATAGTAACATCTACAAGACTCTCACAACCACTAAAAGCACTTTCTCCTATATTTGCTACACCATCAGGAATTGTAATATTCTTTAAACTTGTACAACCACTAAATGTATAATCTGATATACTTTTTATATTTCCTAAAATAGTAACATCTATAAGACCCTCACAATCACTAAATGCATATTCACCTATACTTGTCACACTTTCAGGAATTATTATTTCTTTTAAATCTGTACATTCATTAAAAGCATAATCCCCTAATTTTGTCACACTATTTGGAATAGTTATATTTTTTAAACTACTACAACAATCAAACGCGCCTTCTTCAATATGAGTCACACTATTTGAAATAGTAACACTCTCAAGGCTACTGCATTCACTAAATGTATACTCTAATATACATTTAATCTTTTCTGGAATTTTTATACTTATTAAACTGCTACAATTATAGAAGGCAAAATCTCCTATACTTGTTACACTTTTTGGGATTGATATATTTTCTAAACTTGTACAATCACTAAATGCAGAACTTCCTATACTTTTAATACCATTAGGAATTTTGATAGTTGTTAAAGTATCACAACAATAAAATGCATCTTGCCCTATACTTGTAACTGATATTCCATCTATTTTTGATGGTACAGTTATACTTGTATCTTCTCCATCATAACCTTGAATTTCAATTGTTCCATTATCTAATAATTCATATTCAAAATCATCATTTAAAGCATTTACTAAATCAATAGAAATCATTGAAATTGTTATTAATAAAGATAAACATATTTTTATTAATTTCATTTCTTCACCCTCTTTATATCCATAAAAATAATATCATACATTCCTTTTTAATAAAATAGAAGACTACAAATAACTTATCATAAAACCATTAATATTAATTCTTCTAATAGATTATTTTTTAATGTAGCAATAGATAACTGGAAAATCAAAAAACTAATTTTGTAATTTTATTTGTTCTTCTGTAATTAATGAATATTGTATTAATCGTTCTCATCTAAGTTTTCTTTATTCATATCTATAACTATTATTTGATGGTTGTCATAAGTTGTATAATAGTATATTCCTTTATCGGTATTACAACATGATGTATAAATAGCTATTTCATATTGTTTATCACCAAAATCATAATATCCCCTTTGTTGATCAACTGAATTAAAGATATAAAAAAATTGACTAGCACTTTGTTTTTCACTATCTCCAGAAATTGATTCATTTTTATAAATTTTACTCTTATTAATCTAGATTGTGATGATAAATCCCAGGTAGTCCTAATACCCTATTCCACAACTATATTGTTTTAACTTTAATCCCTTGGCAAAAATATCTTCTGGTGATTTTGTTGATAAATTCATATAATTATTTAATACAAATATTTGCATATTAAAAGATGGATTATTTGTTAAAACTCCTATTGGATTTTCATATATCTTAATCACTTCTTTTACCAATTCTCCTGTTATAAATTCTTTGCTATCTAAAATAATCCAATGTAATTGTGTAACTGGTAATTTATCATTAAATGGAATATTTAACAATTTTCTTCACAAGATTTTTTGCACCTTTTAGACTAGCACATTGACTTAAAATCTAAGGAATAAATTCCTAATCTCTTTCCCTTGACAGCATCATATTACAATGGATAATCTTCTACAATATGTGCTATTCCAATCATAGTATAATGAATATGTATACTCTCCTCTTTTCTAAAATCAAATTTATTATTTCTTGGTGTTATTATTACCTCATCGCCATAAGATAATTCATAATTTAAAGTTCTTCCAAAATAAAAATCTTTTGTTTTGTGTATTGCTACTATACACATAATATTTCTCTTTAAGCATATAATATCTTTTTATTTATTATATCAATTACAACTTATTAAATAAACATATGTAAATGATAAAAAAACTTATACCTAATAATAGTATAAGTTAATAATAATAAAATTCATCCAACTATATTTGCATCAATTGCTTCTCTTGAAACATCAATATCTATTTCTATTGAATGACACCAGAACATATCATCATTATTATAATATAAAACAAGTTCTCCCCCCTCTAATAATATATTCTATAATTTTTCATAAATCAATTTCTCTTGTCATCTTAGGAGTCATATGACTATTACAAATATCTTTTAAAGAAAGTTCTTTAGATAAATCCCCTAGACATCGTATTCATTCTCACTCTGCTATTCTACCAGCACCACTATGTAAAATACCTTTATGATTAGGAGCCACAGAACCAATTGTCCTTTTTAACTTGTTAGATCAACTCTATATCTTACAGCATTCCATAAAGATGTTACCTCTTGCCATTCATCAATTAATCGTGGATTATCACCATCTAATACTATTGATAGACTCATTTCAGCCAATCTTTTATTTCGAAAGTTACCATTAGGATTTTCTATATAAACCTCACTGTTACAGTGATAAGAAGAATTCCATGTCTTACCCCCCCTCCCCATTTTGATTCTTCTATACCTATTGTTCCAAATGTAGATAAATATGATTCTATCTGTCTATCAATAATTCGAGATTTATAATCTTTTTGATTTATGTTGCATCAACCCATGTTTTTTATATACATCATTATTCATTTTATGTACATAACAAAGAGAAATATACTGATAAATAAAAACAAGGAATTTCATTTATGAAAATACTCATTGTTTCTTATTTATTTTATTCCATTCAAGCAATATAATTTGCTATTTGTTTAATTAGGTTTATATCAACATTTCCATAGGGAATACGAATAGGTACATTATGTACATCATATTCCTTTAAATCCTCTTTAAAACTTCTTTATTTACATATTCTTTGAAGCTACAAAATGTATAATATTATGTCCTTTTCAATAAATAGACATACTCCCAAGAAATACGTTCTTCTGTTTTTGATAATACTTCTTTTAAAGTATTTCTTATAAGAAATAAATCATTTTGTTTTTTTATCTTAAATATATTCATCAATAGTTTTAGGTTTTATATTACAATAATGATTTTTATTTTTAAAATCCTTTTTACACTTTGGACATATCCACATTATATCCGCCTACTCTATATCCTTCTCTATATAATGAATTTTAGAATCATTCCAATATTTCTTGTAAACTCTATTATTATTTCTATCAAGATTTAATTGATACATCCTAAATGTAACCAATATATTTTTTGGTTGTCATTGTTCTTCATATGAATATTGGTATTTCATGTTTAACTTCTTTATAACTTCACCACTTCGTAAATTTTTAACATCATGTGTAGCTGTAATACAAGGAATACCATCATCTTTTAATTACTTAATAACTGGCTTCTGTAACAAGACCTTTATGTCAAAATTCTTTACAAAAACCATAACCAAAATCATAACTTTCATTCATAAAAACATTAATATATCCAATAGGAATATTATCTTCTTTTAAACAAATGGCATAATAATATCCTTTTTCTTGTGTATATTTACTTTTAAACTGTTTGATATAAAATGTTTTTGCATCTTCCATTGTCTTTAATGGAAACCAAGGTAAAAATATATTCACTTCTTTATCATTATATATTGCTTTTAAATCATTTTCAGTAAGTTTTCTTAAAATAAGTCTTTTTTCAAGGGTTGAAGAATTTTTATTTTTTATTTTAAAATCTAATTGAAGTAACTTTTTCTTGTTAGGAAGCATATATTCTAAAGTTCTTATTCAATCATAATTAATTTGTAACATTGTTTTCTCTAATTCTTGTGCTTCTATTTGATGATGTATCTGATTCAAGTTATCAAACACATGCAAATATGGTGAATTTGATATCCAACAATCTTCGATATTTATTTGTATAATACATGAAACATACTTTGGATAAACATGTTGAATAACCTTCTGAAAACATTCATAACCTATATATTCAATGAGTAAATTAGCAATTACTATATCTGCTTTAGATAAATTATGAAAGTTATCTATCAAATTAATACATAAACATTCTAAAACACCTTTTAATTCAGGATATCTACAATTAACTTCTTCTAAATAAGATGAATTGACATCTATTCCATATACTTTCTTTAATTCACTTTTTAAAATATGTTCAAGACCATTTCCACCTTCAATCCCTAATATCATTATATTAGAAACAGGATAAGTATTTAATTGATCTTTCATCATTTCATTCATTGCTTGTAACTGTTTGATAGAATCAAGCTTCATATGATTTTCATAATCACTTAATAAAATCTCTTCCCATGGATTCTTCACACAAAATACACCTTTGCATAAACTTTTTCATAATTTATTACATCGTATTTCATTTTTGTTGTATAGTAGAGAACAAATAAAAAAGAAGATATCAAGTTATCATTCATATCTTCCATCTTTTATTATTTTAAACGTTAATCTTCATAAGATAAAGCTTTTTCTCCTTGTTCTCCTGAAGAAATTCTTAAAACATTTCTTACATCATAAATAAAGATCTTTCCATCTCCCATATGACCAGTATAAAGAACTTTTCTTGCTGCATCTACAACTGTTTGTACAGGAACTGAAGAAACAACAATTTCAGCTTTTAACTTAGGTAATAAATCTAAATCAACCTTGGCTCCTCTATAATAAGAAACATGTCCTTTTTGTACCCCACACCCCATAACTTTAGTAACAGTCATTCCTGTAATACCAATTTCATTCATAGCTGTTTTTAAAGCATCTAAACGTTCAGGTTTTGTAATCACAACAACCTTAGATATAGAACTTTTTAATATTTCAACTGGAACAGCTTCTTCTAATTTTACTGATGGCATTGTATCCACATGTACTCCTGAATAAGAAATAGATTCGCTTTCAAACGAAAATCCTGCATAAGCACTTTCTAGTCCATGTTCTAACTTATCTAATCCTTCAATTTCTTCTTGAGGTGTAACACGTAAACCAACAGTTTTCTTAATAACTACAAATGTAATGGTCATGGTAATAGTTGTCCATACTCCAATAACTAATAAACCAATAAGTTGGATAATTAATAAATCTGCTCCACCACCATAGAATAAACCTTGAACTTCTGGCATTGTATCAGTACCACAAGCAAATAAACCTACACAAATTGTTCCTAAAATACCATTACCCATATGCACAGCAACTGCACCTACAGGATCATCTATTTTTAACTTATAATCCAATAACCATACTATAAATACAACTGTAAATCCTGATAAAATACCAATAATTGTAGCCCCCAAAACATTCACTGCATCACAACCAGCTGTAATAGCAACCAATCCAGCTAATGAACCATTTAACGACATACCTACATCAGGTTTCCCGTATTTTACCCATGTAATAATCATAACAGTACAAGTTGCTAGAGCTGGAGCAACTGTTGTTGTTGCAAA
Source organism: uncultured Erysipelotrichaceae bacterium (assembly GCA_910588075.1). Taxonomy (GTDB): domain Bacteria; phylum Bacillota_I; class Bacilli_A; order Erysipelotrichales; family Coprobacillaceae; genus MGBC163490. The sequence continues at coordinate 15,688 of CAJUOS010000016.1, forward strand.
AATAGTCGCTAATTGTAAACCATTTGTAGCAGCAGCTCCATTAAAGCCATACCATCCAAACCATAATATAAAACACCCTAACGCTCCAATTGTAAGACTATGTCCAGGAATTCCATTTGGTGATCCATCAGCATTAAATTTACCAATACGAGGTCCTAATAACTTTGCTCCAATTAAAGCAGTCAAACCACCTACATAATGTATAACAGCTGAACCAGCAAAATCATGAAATCCCATAGCTGTTAACCAGCCATCAGGTCCCCATACCCAATGTGCCTCAATTGGATAAACAATTAAACTAATAACAAAACTATAAATACAATAAGATAAAAACTTTGTACGTTCTGCCATAGCACCTGAAACAATAGTTGCAGCAGTAGCGCAAAAAACTAAATTAAATACAAAACTTGACCAATCTGTAGAAACAAAATTAAACAAAGGACCATTCAATGGACTTATCCATCCAATAAGACCATTTCCAGCATCAGCTCCACATAAAAAACTATACCCTAAAATTAAAAATGCCACAGCACCTAAGCAAAAATCCATTAAATTTTTCATTATAATATTACCAGCATTTTTTGCACGAGTAAAACCAGCTTCTACCATTGCAAACCCAGCTTGCATAAAAAAGACTAGAGCTGCACCAATAAGATACCAAATACTAAAAACTACACTTAAAACTTCTTCCATAAAAATTCCCCCTATATATTTATGAAATTCTATACATCTATGATGTATATGTGAATTATAAACAAGGTTTAATATAGTGTCAATAATTTTTTATCATTATTGATAACTTTTTATTACAAACAATAAAATATGTTGTCCTCTACCTCCATCTTTTTATTTTTCATAAATCTGTTATAATAAAAAAGAACCACATTGTGATTCTATCATTTATATATGGCTGGGGTACCAGGATTCGAACCAGGGAAATGTCAGATTCAGAGTCTGATGCCTTACCGCTTGGCTATACCCCAATATACATATTTATTATAACTTATTATGCAAGGAGAAACAATATGAAAATAAGAACAAGATTTGCACCTAGTCCAACTGGATACATGCATATTGGTAATTTAAGAACAGCTTTATATTGTTATTTAATAGCCAAACATAATCAAGGGGATTTTATATTAAGAATAGAAGATACTGATCAACAAAGAGAAGTTGAAGGAGCTACTGATATGATTTATCAAGTATTAGAAGAAACAGGACTTCATTATGATGAAGGACCTCATAAAGATGGGGGTGTAGGTCCTTATATTCAATCACAAAGATTAGATTTATATCATCATTATGCCCAAAAACTTATTGATTTGGGTGGAGCTCATTATTGTTTTTGTGAAAGTAATGACAATAACATAGATCCTTGTACACAATTATCAGAAAAAGAAATTGAAATGAAGTTATCACAAAATATTCCTTATGTTATAAGACAAACTATCCCTCAAACTGGAACAACATCTTTTGAAGATGAAGTTTATGGATATATTGAAGTAGAAAATCAAACGCTTAATGAAGGTATTCTTATCAAAAGTGATGGTTATCCTACTTATAACTTTGCTCATGTTATTGATGATCATCTTATGAAAATCACACATGTTGTAAGAGGAAATGAATACCTTTCTAGTACCCCTAAGTACAACTTAACTTATGAAACATTTGGTTGGGATAAACCAACATATATTCATCTTCCTCCAGTTAATAAAGATGAAACGCATAAACTGAGCAAAAGAAATGGTGATGCTTCTTATCAAGATTTAAAAGAACAAGGTTATTTAAAAGAAGCTATCATTAATTATATAGCATTATTAGGGTGTTCTTTTGGTGATAATGAAATATTATCATTAAATGATTTAATTGAGCAATTTGATATAAAACATATTTCCAAAGCTCCTGCTATATTTGATATTGAAAAATTAAAATGGATGAATGAAACATATTTAAGAAAACTATCTCTTCAAGACTTTCATCAACTGGTTTTTCCATATTATCAACATATCACTCAAGATATTGATTTTTTAGAACTAAGTTTAGTTTTACAACCTCGTTTAGAAAAATTAAAAGATATTGAAACCATGACTGATTTTATCAATAAACCATATCCTTTTGATGTTTCTCTTTACACACATAAAAAAATGAAAACCAATCCAGAAACATCATTAAAAGTTTTACAACTTATTGAAAAACATTTAAAAGATTTTGATAACTTTACTAATGATGATTTATTAGTACAACTTTTTATAAGTCTAGCTAAAGACAATGGATTGAAAAATGGACAAGTTATGTGGCCTATCAGAGTTGCCTTAACTAATAAATCACTTACTCCTGGTGGTGCAGTAGAAATTATACATATCTTAGGTCAAGATGAAAGTCTTAAACGTATTCATCAAGCAATTATAGATTTAACATTGTATATCCAAAGAAAAAAAGAAATTGAGTAATTTCAATTTCTTTTTTTATATCAGTTCATTTATATAATTAAGCTTTACCAATGCAACCAAATAATTCCATTTTTTCTTTAACACAAGCTTGAATTGCAGCTGCACCTGGAGCTAATAATTTACGAGGATCAAATCCTTTACCTTCTAAATCTTTACCAGCTTCAATATATTTACGTGTAGCTTCTTGGAAATATAATTGGCATTCTGTATTTACATTAATCTTAGAAACTCCTAATGTGATAGCTTTTTTAATCATATCAGCAGGAATTCCTGTTCCACCATGTAATACTAATGGTAATGTTCCTGTTTCTTTTTGAATAGCATCTAATGCTTCAAAATCTAAACCTGCCCAATTTTCTGGATATTTTCCATGAATATTTCCAATACCTGCTGCTAAGAAATCAACACCTAAGTCTGCAATCATTTTACATTCTTTAGGATCTGCAACTTCTCCAGCACCTACAACACCATCTTCTTCTCCTCCAATTGAACCAACTTCTGCTTCAACTGATACACCTTTTGAATGGCATAATTCAACGATTTCTGTTGTTTTTTCAATATTTTCTTCAATTCCATAATGAGAACCATCAAACATAATTGATGAGAACCCAGCTTCTAATGCAGCTTTTGCTCCATCATAGCTACCATGATCTAAATGTAAAGCAACTGGTACAGTAATACCTAATGCATCTACCATTGCACTTACCATTGCAGAAACTGTTTTAAATCCAGTCATATATTTTGCAGCTCCTTCAGAAACTCCCAAAATAACTGGTGCTTTTAATTCTTCTGCAGTTAATAAAATTGATTTAGTCCATTCTAAGTTGTTGATATTAAATTGACCAACAGCATAGTGACCTGCTTTTGCTTTATCAAGCATTTCTTTAGCTGAAACTAATCCCATAATTACAATCTCCTTTTCAAAGTTTTTACATTTATATCATACACTGAAATATGATAAATTTCCATAATTATTCTTATTTTTTCATTTCTTAATAAAGTTAAATTTATAAATTGATATAATTTTTCCCAATATAATAAATTTTAAAATGAATTTCTATCTTGAATTGCTTTTTCTAATTGTTCTAAAGCTTTTTTTAAAACACTACGCGGACAAGCTATATTAAATCTTTCAAACCCTTCTCCACCAGTACCAAAAATATATCCTTCATCTAACCATAAATAAGCTTTATTTAACATAAAATCTTCTAATTCATCCTTATTCATTCCTAAAGCTCTCATATCCACCCAAACCAAATACAAACCTTGTGATTCAACTAATTTTAAATCAGGTAATCTTGTTTGTAAGAAATCATTCATATAATTTATATTTCCTTGTAGATATTCAATCAATTCATCAACCCACTTTGCTCCATATGTATAAGCGGCTTCACATGCATCTAATCCAAAAATATTTGGATCAGTAACACCTGATGCATCTTTTTCTATTTCAAAAAGATGTCTTAACTTTTCATCAGCAATTATAATATTTGATGTTTGCAAGGCTGCTAGATTAAATGTTTTAGATGGTGCAGTACAAATGACTGAGAAATCTTTAAATGATTCATCAACATTATAAAATGGTATATGTTTATTTTGACCATAAGTAAAATCCATATGAATTTCATCACTTATAACTAAAACATTATATTTTTTACAAATCATTCCTATTTGATATAATTCATCTCTCGTCCACACTTTTCCAATAGGATTATGTGGATTACATAAAATAAACATTTTAATATTATTTTCTTGAATCGCCCTTTCAAATAAATCAAAATCACAAGAATAACTATTATTATTAAAAATTAATGGACATTCAACAATAACTCTATGATTAACACGAATAGAAGCATCAAAAGGATAATAAACAGGTTTCATAATCATAATCTTATCATTTTCTTGTGTAAATGCTCTCACAGCTAATTTTAATGCTGTAACAATACCTGTTGTTGTAATAATCCAATCCTTATTGACATCAAAATTATGTCTTGTTTTCATCCAATGAATAACAGCTTGATAATAAGATTCTGTTGGTGAAGCATAACCAAAAATACCATGCTTTACTCTTTTCTCTAACACTTCTTTAATCTCTGGTAATGTTTCAAAATCCATATCAGCAACCCACATTGGAATAATACGAGAATCTTTTGCCTTTTCACGATCATATTTTTCACTATTTGTATTTCTTCTATTTATGATTTTATCAAAATTATACATCTTAACCCTTCTTTCATATTTTAATTTAATGATATTTTATTATTTAAAGTTCATCTCTCAAAACATCTTGATTATTAAATTGATTTTGAGAAAAATGAAACAATGTTAAACCTAATGCCATTGATAAATTCAATGAATCTATTGACGTAGTATGTGGAATAAAAACACTTTGTCCATATGCTAAATACTCATCTGGTAATCCACTACTTTCGTTGCCAAAAACTAAAGAATGAATATGATTTGTAGAAACTTTATGAATATTCTTAGCACCTTTTAGCATTAAAGGATAGAACTCATGATTTTTAAATTTGTCATAATATGTCATAAAATCATCATAATATTGGATGTTTAAATGAAATATTGCTCCCATTGATGAACGAATAACTTTAGGATCAAAGACATCAACGGCAGGTCTCACAATTACTAAATTTTGATATCCAAAACCTAACATTGTTCTCATAATCGTTCCCATGTTGCCCATATCCATAGGATGAACCAAGACAACATGATTTCCTTCAACAATAAAATTTTCATACTTTTTGAAAACAGCTATTGCAAAACAATTATTTTTAGGACTTAATTTATCTATTGTCTTGTCATGAATATCTATATGGATATGATGTTTTTGGCATAATTCTTGAATAATGGGATATCCACTATTTTTTTCAATAGATGAATGAACTACTACTCTCACAACATCTTGAGGTCTTGTTTTTAATAATTCAATAGTTGGAAATACACCTAATGTATAAGATGTATCATCACTTTTTTTATATATTTTCATTTCCTATTTCCTCTTTTTAATGAATACTTAATTTTCATTCTATTAACAATTAATGTCATTGGCCATTTGATAATACCTTGTAGACAATTCAAAACTTTTATCCACATATAACCCTTCACCATAAAAATGAGCAAGTGTTAAACATGCTTGTTGACTCTTTAATCTTGCAGCTTGAATTAAAAAACATAATGCTTGTTGAATATCTTTCTTAACAACAACCCCATCAAAAAATAACATTGATAATTGATATGCACTTTCACCATGCAAACAGTAATAAGCATATCTAAAATAACGATATGCCTCACTTTGATTGAGTTTTGTACCTATTCCTTTATACAAATACATAGCTACTTTATATAGACATTCTTTTTGAAATAAATTAGCTCCTTTAAAATAAGCTTGAAAAGCATCAGAAAATAGATGTCTTTTCTCTAAAAGAATTCCTAAATATAAATAAGCTTCTGGTTCTTGACTCTTAGATAAATAATCTATTGCTTTTTCTTCATCATATTCGACATATTCTCCATACATATACAATATGCCCATTTTTAAAGTGCATTGGCTATCATCATGACTTGAGTAATACATAATAGCTTTTTCTATGTTTTTTTCTACACCAAAACCATTTTCATACATATAGCCTAAATAATAAGCACCATTATCATAACCTTGTGTATAAAGATAATGAAACAATTGAAATGCCTTTTCATAATCTTGTTTCATTCCAAATCCTTTAAAATAAGATCTAGCAATAATAAATAATTCTTCAAAATTATTTTGTTGATATGCTTCTTTTAATAATTTTTCAATATTTCCAATTTCTAAATAATAGCCAAAATGATCAAAACAAATCTCAAAAACAACCGTTGTAAATAAAGCTTCTTCCTCACTCATATCTTGAACATATTTCAAATAATCAACATATTTTGTACGATGATAATCATCATCAAAAATCATCATTTCAAAAACACCTGATCGAAAACCTTGTACAACTAAAAAGCATTCATCTATTAATTGTGGAGCTTCATCATTTAAAGCATTCTCAAATCTTTCTATATCCAAATGAATAGTTTCTCCATAATATTGAAAAACATCTAAGAGTGTTTGAATTATTTTTATATTCATATTATTCATGATTAATATTTTGAATCATTTGATATTCTTTCATTATATTTTCTCTTAAAGATAAAAAATGTTCTTTATCAAAAGAAGCTCCTTTTTCAATTAATTCTATTAATTCATCATATTTTTCAATAATCAAAGTATATAAAGACTCTTTAATCATATAATCTAATTCATTTTGAGCTTGCATTGTTAATTGATTAATAGATTTATATTGTTCTTTAAATATTGCATTGTAATCTACTTTTTGTTTTTTAGAAAAAAATCCCATAAATTATGACCTCCTCTTTTATTATACCCATATTTTCAAACAAATGTAAACATGTTATAATGAAACCCAAAGGATGTGAAATCATGCATAAATTAGCTTGTCCAAAGTGTCATAGCCCACTTATACAAATTGATAAAAGTTATCGTTGTCATAATAATCATTGTTATGATATAGCTAAATATCAATATATAAATCTATTATTAAATCCTGATAAATCTACAAACAATCCTGGTGATAATAAAGAAAGTTTATTATGTCGTAAAGCCTATCTTAATCAAGGATATTATGATGTTATTTTAAATGAAGTTTGTCAATACATTAAAAAGCATTTTCATGAGAACATGCACATTTTAGACTTAGGATGTGGAGAAGGCTATTACACATATTGTTTAAAAAAGGAGTTAGGAGAACAAACGACACTTTATGGTTTAGATATTTCTAAAGATGGCATTATTATGGCAACAAAGTATACAAAAGATATATATTGGATTGTAGGAAATTCTAAAAATATTCCTATACAAGATCATTCTTTAGATGTTATAACAGCATTATTTACTGTTGTTAATGTTGATGAAATTCAGAGATGTTTAAAGAGTGATGGATATATGATTCATGTTACTGCTAATAATAAGCATTTAATTGAATTTAAAGAACTTATTTATGATGAAGTGAAAGTAAAATCTGATCAGCATATTCGTTTACCTTTTGAAATCATTGAAAGTTATGATTTCAAAAAAACAATTCATTTAAACAAAAAAGAAGATACTTTAAATCTTTTAAAAATGACACCTCATTATTATCATATAAAAAAAGAGAAACGTTATGTTTTAGATACTTTAGATGAATTCGATATCACTATTGATATACGTATTACTGTTTATAAACCAAATGAAATATAAAGTTCATTATCCATATATTACTTTCTATATTCACAATACTATATCAATAGACGATTTTTTTCATCAATTCCATTTATCTAAAAAAACAATTCATCTCTATAAACAAAACAAAAGTTATACTGTTAATAATCATTTTGTTTCATCTTCTACTATTTTAATAAAAGGTGATCAATTCACTATTAAAGCATTTGAAGAAAATAATGGAATGTATCCTGCTTGTTATGAAGACATTGATATTATTTATGAGGATGAATTTATTTTGGTTGTAAATAAACCTGCTTTTATTCAAGTTTATCCTGATCATCCATCAAAGATAGATTCTTTAGCCAATAGAGTAAGTGCTTATTACCAACAAAAAGGTTATAATATTCCTGTTAAATATATTCATAGATTAGATTATGAAACAAGTGGTCTTATTCTTTTTTGTAAATGTGCTTTGGTTCAACCTCTTTTGGATTATCAATTATCTATTAAAACTATTCATCGACAATACTTGGCTATTGTTAATAAGCCTATTTTAGATTTTAAAGAGCATACTATTCATAAAAATATAGCTAGAGATAGACATCATCAACAACGTATGCGTGTTGCTTTTAAAGGAAAAGAAGCCATCACAACATATCAATGTTTAGCTTCAAAAAATAATTTATCACTTATTCAATGTACTCTTCACACTGGAAGAAAACATCAAATTCGTGTTCATATGTCAAGTATTGGATACCCCTTATTAGGAGATCATCTTTATCATCAAAAATCTACACTTATCAATAGACAAGCTTTACATGCTTATTGTTTAAAATTTATTCATCCCATAACAAATGAAAAGATAACATTAAAATGTTATCCTCCTCATGATATGTTAAAACTTATACATTTGATTGATCCTGATTTTTAGGATCTTTTTATTTTAAAATAGTTTTAATGTGAATCCATATATTGTAACATATCTAAACAAATTTCAACATTCTCATAAAACTTATCATCTACAATCTTTTCAACATATAATGTTTCTAAAATAATTGACATAATCATATGAAATACAACATCATCAGATAAATGTTGAACATTTAACCTTTCCTTAGCGAAGGAAATCAATTTTTGATGATCAAAACCATTATAAATATCAATATAAAACTCCCCTACTGCCATACCCACAATATGAATTCTTGTAATTAAAATTTCTACTAATATTCTATAATGTTCTCCAAATTCTGTTTTATTATAGTCAAGTTCAACAGGTATATTGGTTTCCTCATCTATAAATTTCATTGAAAAGAAATCACCATCAAATTTAGGCATAATATTAACTATTGTCATCAAACTTCCTCCTTTCGTTGACTTAATAATAATTAAATGTATCATAAATTGATTTATCTTTATAGTCAACATAATATTTCTTTATTTTTAATTAATTTATGTATATAAAAATAGAACTGTTAAAAACAGTTCTACTCTATATTTGTATTCTTACGGGAAAACGAATACTATTATAGATATTTGGGACGGATATATCATATCATAAATTATCGAAATTTGTTTTCATATTTTGAAAACTATCTTTTATCAAAATATATTTCTATAATAAAACAACTTTCTTGATTTTCATTTTGGCCCTCAATAATATATCTATTTTCATCTTGCCCTAAATAAAGCTTAACAAATTCTAATGGTCTGATTTCTTTTTTATAATGAATAGAAAGCTCTTTAATAAAATATTTTTTATAAACTTGATAATCAATTGTATCTAAAGCCCATTCAATATATCTTGCATTATTCATATGTTGATTTGTATCAATATCACTATATAATACCTGTCTTTTCATAACACAATGTAAAGGCAAATCTAATGAAATGGTTTTTGGTGTATCTAAATGGAAATAATGTTGAACTTCAGGTATATTTATTCCTATTTTTTTAGGAGATACAATACGTCTTTTTTTTATATCAATAAGTGTCCATATTGAAGAACATCTTCCAATTTCTTTTCCATCCTTTTTTATAAAATAATATCTAGGGAATGCAACAAAAGATCCTTTTGCTATAACTGTTGATAATTCTAAAACATCATCTATCTTAATAGGCTGATGAAGTGTTAATGTTTGTTTGGCTATAACCCACCCATATTGATAAAACATATCTTTATTCCACATATTTATTTTCATTGCATTTTCAGTTGCAATATTTGTAAAATGATTAAATAGATGATATAACTTATATTCCCCCATATAATCTGCATCACAGACTTCTATTTTTTTGATTTGAGATGTTATCATATTTTCCATATTTTCACTTCCTTGGAATGTATTATATATCAAAAACTTTAACTATCCTAGTTTATTTTTCAATATATTTTCATTTTTAACTATACGAAAGTTAAAAATATATGTATAATAATAATTAATTATGAAAGGGTGTTTTCAATATGAATCAATCTAATGAAATTTTTTTAACAATAACAACTTTACTATTAATATTAGTTATTTTATGGTTTTCTTATTCTATTATTAATATTTTATTTACATTTTTTAAATGTAGAAAATTAGATAATTCTTTAACATTTTGTTTTAATACTTTAGGGAAATTTGTTTTTTCTATTTCCACTATATTATATATAGGTTGTTTAATTGGTGGAATTGTAGCTATTGTATATGGCTTACTTAATAACAGTACTGCATTTTGGCAAAATGGACTCAATGTTATAGCATTTATGTCTGTTGCTTTTGGATATTTACTTTCTTCTATTGTATTGGTTGGAAGAAAAAATATGATGGTAGGAAGAATGATGATTGATTATCGAAAACTTAAAAAAGTGAATTACTCATATACAAATAAAATGTCATTTGTGTATGCTCAACAAGAATATAACTTCTCTACTCGTTTTATTGATTTAACTCAATTAAGAAAAAAGATTTCAAAATAAGCAGCATAGTTTTTAACTACACTGCTTATTTTTTAATTTAAATCAAATTGACTATAATACAAATGATGATAGAAGCCTTGTTTTTGTAATAATTCTTGATGATTTCCTTGTTCAATAATATGCCCTTGATCCATAACTATAATCTTATCTGCCTTTTGAATTGTAGATAATCTATGAGCAACTATAAAAGTTGTCCTTCCTTTCATCATTAAATCAAAAGCTTCTTGTATCTGTTTTTCCGTTCTCGTATCAATAGAAGATGTAGCTTCATCTAAAATTAGCATAGGTGGTTTTACCAACATAATACGAGCAATACATAATAACTGTTTTTGTCCTTGTGATAAATTTCCACCATCTTCACTCACAACTGTATCATACCCATCTTTTAATTGAATAATAAACTTATGAGCGTGGGCATTTTTAGCAGCTTTTATAATATCTTCATCTGTTGCATCTTTTTTTCCATAGGCTATATTTTCTTTTATTGTTCCATGAAATAACCATGTATCTTGTAATACCATTCCATATAGACTTCTTAAATAATCCCTTGTCATATTTTTAGTATTTATACCATCAATACATATATTTCCTTTTTGTGGATCATAAAAACGCATAAGCAAATTAATAAACGTTGTTTTCCCACAGCCTGTTGGACCTACAATTGCTACTGTTTCACCACTTTTCACTTTTAAAGAAAAATTCTCAATTAATTTTTGATCTTTTTGATAAGAAAAATAAATATGTTCAATATCTATATTGCCTTGTGGTGATTTTATAATTTGAGGTTGATCAACTTCTTGAATAATATCCTCATCTAATAAATCAAAAACTCTTGAAGCACAAGCAATTGCTGTTTGTAATTCTGTAAAAACATTAGAAATTTCATTAAATGGTTTTGTATATTGATTAGCATAAGTTAAAAAACTTGATAAAGCTCCCACACTAAAATGTCCTGAAACAACTTGTAAAGCACCAAAGATGCAAACTGAAGCATAAACAATATTATTAACAACTCTTGTGCTAGGATTAACTAATGCCCCTAAAAACTGTGATTTAACCCCACTCACATGCACTCTTTGATTTATTTCATCAAATCTCTTTATATTTTCATCTTCATGAGCAAATGCCTTCACAATTTTCTGATGTCCTATCATTTCCTCAACATAGCCCCCTAATTCACCTCTTAAAGCTAATTGTTCTTGAAAATATTTATATGTCTTACTTGCAATAATAGATGCAACTACAAGCGATAAAGGTGTCAACACAATAACAACACTTGCAATAGAAACACTAATATACATCATAAATCCAATTGTTCCAATAATCGTCATTATTCCACTAAATAAATTCGTAAAGCCTTGTAATAACCCATCACCAATCAAATCAATATCATTAATCATTCTACTCATCAAATCACCATGTGAAGAATTATCAACAAAACTTAAATGTAAAGATAAATATTGTTGGAACAAACAATTTCTTAAATCTCTTGTTATACAATATGTAAGCTGATTTGACATTCTCATTAATAACCATTGAAATAATGAAGCTAAAAAAACACTTATAAAAATATATACAATATTTAATTTTAATAAATCAAAATTAACTTGATGAACCCCAATTAATAAATCCACAGTTCTTCCTATCAAAATAGGTGTTAATAATGTAAAAATAATATGAAAAGCAGAAAACAATAAAGCCAAATATAAATATTTTAAATATGGTTTACAAAATCTCAATAATCTTTTTAATACTTGTAAATTCATACTGTTTCCTCCTTAGCTAATTGTGAATGAGCAATTTCTTGATAAATATCACAATGCTCCAATAAATATTGATGTGTTCCCACACCCACAATTTCACCATGTGATAAAACAATGATTTTATCTGCATGCATAATAGAAGAAACTCTTTGCGATACAATAAAAATAGTTGATTGAATCGTTTTTAATGACTTTCTTAAAGCTGCATCTGTTGCAAAATCCAAAGCACTAGCACTATCATCTAAAATTAAAATTTCAGGTTTTTTTACCAACGCTCTTGCAATTGTTAATCTTTGTCTTTGTCCACCAGAAAGATTTTTCCCATCTTGAGTAACCATTGTATCTAAACCATTTTCTAATTTTTTAACAAATGCTGAAGCTTGAGCTAAATCTAAAGCTTGCCATATCTCCTCATCACTTGCATTTTGTTTTCCCCACTGCATATTGTCTCTCAATGTTCCTTTGAATAACACAGCCTTTTGTGGAACTATCCCTATCATATTTCTTAACTCTTTTAAATCATATGATTGAATAGTTTGTCCTTTTATATAAATTTGACCTTCACTATCATAAAATCTTGGAATTAAATTCACCAATGTACTCTTTCCACTTCCTGTTCCACCTATAATTCCAATTGTTTCATTTTTGTTTACTTCAAAAGAAACATTTTGTAAAGCAACATTTCCTTGATAAGCAAAAGAAACAGTATCAAAAGATAAAAATACATCTTGATAATCCTTATTATCCTCTTTAATAATACGTGGTGATATATCTAAAACCTCTTCTATTCTTTTATAACTTGCTGAAGCTTTATTAAAAATAATAATAACATTAGCAAACACAAACATAGATAAAAGTATTTGATTCATATAATTAATTAAAGCAACAACTTCTCCTTGTGTAAGTGTTCCCCCATTAATCCTTATTCCACCTACATATAAAATAACTATAATAGCTATATTCACAATCATATTTGTCATAGGATTTAATAATGCTGATAGCTTTCCTACTTTTATTTGCATATCTTTTTGCGTTTCAGTCATATTTTGAAATCTTCTCTTTTCTTCTTTTTGTCTAGAAAAAGCTCTAATAACACGTATTCCAGTTAAATTTTCTCGACAAACTAAAGAAACTTTATCCAATTGCTTTTGTATTTTTAGATACATAGGCATTGATTTTGCTACCACAAAATATATACAAAGTGCTAATAATGGAGCTGTTATAACAAAAATAATCGCCATCTGCATATTGATACGAAATGCCATAATTAATGATCCAATAATCAAAAACGGTGATCTGGAAACCAAGCGAATAGCCATTGCAACTGCTAACTGTAATTGTACTACATCATTTGTTAATCTTGTAATCAATGAAGGTGTTCCAATTCTATCAATATCTTCATAATCATAACGATTAATAACTTTATACATATCATTTCTCATTAATGTTCCAAAACTTTGTGAAGTATAAGAAGCAAAATATTGACAAACCAAAGCACACCCATAACCAATAAAAGTCAATGCAAATAATAATATTCCCATTTTCCAAATGTATTGTTTATCATTTTGACCAATTCCATAATCAATAATTTGAGCAACAACTAATGGTACCATCAATTCAAAAAAAGCCTCTGTCATTTTAAAAATAAATCCTATAATAGCTTGTTTTCTAAATGGTTTTATATATTTATACCAAAGCATTACATTCCCTTCTTTCTTGTTTTATTATAACGAAAATGATATTATATGTATAATATATATTATATATATTTATTATACTTTTTATATATAGGAGATATTATGGATATTAAACAAATGCTTTATTTTAAAACAATTGTTGAAGAAGGAACAATTTCTAAAGCTGCACAACATTTACATATGGCACAACCACCTCTATCTATGCAATTAAAACAATTAGAAACAGAGTTAGGTGTACAATTGTTAAAAAGGGGGCATCGTAAAGTAGAATTAACAGATGCTGGAAAACTTTTTTATAAACGTAGTTTACAAATATTAAATTTAAGTGAGTTAACATTACATGAAATGAAAGATGCCCAAAATGAAACCATTCGTATTGGTATCACTTCATCTAATAGTGCTTTAATACAACAACCAAAGGTTCAAAAATTTCTACATGAACATTCACAACTTTCTTTTCAGATTCATGAAGGAACAACTTATGAAATGATTGATTTATTACTTGCTCATAATATTGATTTTGCTATTGTTCGTACTCCTTTTGATGCTACTAATGTACAAGTATTTTATTTACAAAAAGAACCTATGATAGCAATTGGTCATTATGATTATTTTCATAAAAATGAACATACAATAAAAGACCTTTGCAATCTTCCTCTTATTATTCACCAAAGATATTTACCTTTAATCACTGATTATTGCTTAAATCAACATTTTAATCCTTATATCAAAACAACCTGTGATGATTGTCGAACATCTCTTATATGGGCTTCATCACATCAAGGTATAGCAATTATTCCTCAAAGTGCTCTTTTATTGAATCATGATACGACTTTACACTCTATGACTTTAGAAGATAAAGAATTGTATACTTCAATTGCATTTATTATGAGAAAAGATGAAAAGATTTCTGATATAATCCAAGAATTTATCAATAGATTTTAATTATTTTATAAAATTTTATTTCTTTTACATATAAATACGTTATAATAAAAATGGTGATTTTATGTTTAAAAACAATCAATTTAATAGATTAGAATTATTATTATTATCTTTGCTTTATCAAAAAGATTTAGAATGTTTTGAGATATGTAAACTTATCAATATTCAATCTAAGGAAAGTTTTCATCCCAAAAATGCTATTCTTTTTACAACTTTATATCATTTTGAAAATTCAAGACTATTATCAAGTTATGAAAGTGAAGGATTACTTTATTATCATTTAGAAGAAGCAGGACGAGTAAGATTAGATATGTTAAAAAGAGAATACCATCATATTGTTTCTGGTATTAATCATATTTTAGATTACTCTTCAACAAAAAGGTGAAACTTATGAATAAAAATGCACAAAAATATTATAAAACAATATATCATACGTTTCCTGAACATACTCATGAAGAAAAAAGTTATCTTCATAAATTAAAAAAATTTATTGAAAGATATGACCAATTACATCCAGAAGCTACATATGAATACTATTTAGAAGAATTTGGAGAACCTCAAGAAGTTGTTTCTTCTTACTATATACATATCGATCATTCATTGATTATAGAAAAAATGAAAGTGAAGAGACTGATTAAAATTGCTACTATTCTTTTAGTTACATCATTTCTATCCTTTATGCTCTGGATATCTTATATAAGATATATTGAATTTCAAAGTCAAACAAATCTTTATACTGAAACAACTATACAAGAAGAAAATCCCTAAAATTCTTAGGGATTTTTATTTCTTTCTTGAAACTTATGTAATTTCTTCCAACTTATAAATGTATATAAATCATTAACTAAAAATACAACAAAACATGTTATAACAGATAAATAAGATATATCTGATAGTGTTGCAAATATCCACAAGAAAATAAGTACAATATCATTGATTGCATATGCTAAAGCAAAAAAAGCACTTCTTCTAAATGTTAAATATACAGCTAAAAAACTTGTTGCGACAGATATTGTACTAAGAAATAAATGCGTTGTATGAAAATATTTTAATATAAAATAGAAAAGACTTGTAACTATTGTTGTTAAAAAAAACATAAAAACAACTTCTTTTTTTTGAATACAATTTATTTTTACTTCTGATCTATCCCCATTGTAAGGATTTTTTATCCAAGATATAAATGCAAATATTGACATTGGAGCTGTCATTCCTAGATATGTTATCATTTCTCCATAATAGGAATATGTATATGAAATAAAACCATAAAACAAACTAAAAATAATCATCAATAATTGTCCAAAAGGATTTCCTTTGGCATCATAAATTAATGATGTAACACCAATAAATGATGCTATTAAAGTTAAATAATTTTCTCTATCAAAAATTAAAAATGATACCATCATTAATGTAACTGATCCACACCATAATCCTATTTCTTGCTTTGAAAAATAATGAAATAAAGATATATGTTTATTCATAAATAACCTCCTAAAAAAAGCACTCGTATACACATCTTCTTAGACCTAATGATGTGTAACGAATGCTTTCACATTCCTACCTGGTGGCAGTTTTTATGTATTATACTATACTTATAAATTGTATGCAAGACATTATAATTTAATATCTTTATCATACATAACAAATTGAATAGATTGAGGCATAACTTTTAAATCAAATTCTTCTCCTTGAACCTCATCACCATCCATATTACATGTTATATGAGATGATATATGAGCTTCCTTAACTTTAAAAAAATGTACCTCTTTTCTTTTATGTAATAAACGACGCAAAAGAAAAGTTAATAAATATGGAATTTTTGATTTAGGAACTTTATCAACAACACATATATCCATATAACCATCTTGAACATTAGCATGAGGAATAATTGGAAATCCACCACCATAATATTGACCATTATTGAAAGTACATAAAGTTACAGGACCTTTATACAATAATTGCCCATCTCCCTCAATAACAACTTCATCAAATTGATATTGAAAAACATGTTGTAAAATAGAAACAATATAACTTTTAGAATCTGGAACTAATGGAATATGAGGTGTATCATGAACATGTGTTGCTATAATACTATCTACTCCAAAACAAGCAGAATTGATAAAATATAAATCATTTAATGCAATAGTATCAATAGGAATGGCTTGACATTTTAAAGATTGCTTTAATAAAGTTACAGGATTCTTTTCTTTTGTTAGCATACGACAAAAATCATTACCTGTTCCTAATGGTATGACAACAACCTCATGTTGAGTATGTACAGTTGCTTGTACAACAATATTTAATGCTCCATCACCTCCAACTGAATATATTCTAGCTGGTTGAGATAATTGTTTTATGAATTGAATAATTTCTTGTTGAGAATGTGTGTATTGAATTAAATAATCAAGTCCTTGCATAGTTTTATGAATATATTTTTCAAAATCATGCATTTTCTTAATATCATACATTATAAAAATATGTTTCATTCTTTTTCCCTCTCACATAATGTTATATATCTTTTAAATTGTCCCTTGACAATTTCACATTGATCTACTATTTGATAACCCAATTTTTTTAATTCATCATTCATACAAATATGTGTAACCAAAACCAATCTATGAGTTATCACCGTTGTTGCTTTTAATAATGACACTTGTTGTTCATAAGTAAAAGGACTATATACTCCATATGGAATATCCATAATCACAACATCAAAATATTGTTTTAAACAATGAATATCCTTTCTTTCAATCAAAAATGGATCATATCCAAAGTGTTCTAAATTCAATCTTGCTTGATAAGAAACATCTCGATTAATATCATAACCTCTGATATTGAAGCCCATACTTAATGCCTCTAAAACAACTGTTCCTATTCCACAACAAGGATCTACAATACTCATTTGTTCATGACTTCCTACAGCTATATTCACTAATGTTCTTGCATCTCTTACATTTAAAGAATGAGAATAAGAATAAGGTTTATGATATCTTAATCCCCAAGTCATTTCATCATGATATATACCAAATATCCATTGATTATTTATTTTTGTAATAGCAAAAACCGTTTGAGGATTTTGCATATTCACAGAACCATCAATGGGTAATGCTATGGCTTTGCATCTCTCTAATGATTCTTGGTAATTAACATGAGTTATTTCATTCTTTAAATAAATAACTTTAAAGTTATAATAACATAAATTTTTACAAGTTATATCTTTTACTATTTCTTCAAATTGGTGAGATACACACATAATATCTAATTTGCCTTTTATAAAAACACTTCTTTGATATGGAAAATCTTGATTGGTAAAATAATATTTTGATTGCATTTCTTCATGAAATATTTGTCTAAATTCCATTTGACATAATTCTTTTTCATGAGGTGAATAATTATAGATATATAGATATTTTTTCATAATTCCTCTTTTCATTGATTTCTTACATATTTGTCATCTTTTCTCTTTTTAGTATACATAAATTATGAAATGTTGTAAAATAGAGTTACATCTTTATAGGGGGTGTTGATTATTTTTGGAATAGATTATTTGAAAGAACATTTTACACATAATCAAAGATATATCATAGTGGCTATTTTTTCTATGTTTCTTCCTTTTTATATGTGTGGTGGTATTTTAATATTTTTAACACTTCGTTTATTATTAAAAGGCGAGATTCAAGAAGCATATAAACAAATACTAGCAAGTCGTTATATTCTTATTTTTTGTGGAATATCATTGATTGTTTCTTTATGTTATCAAAACTATTTAGGTGCTGTTTGCTGTATTGCTATTTTGTTTGTTTTATCTTTTATTCTCTATTATAGAGTGCATATAACATCTGAACTTTTTGAATTTATTTCTAATATTATTATTGTAATGAGCTTATTTGCTGCCTTTTATGGCTTGATTGAATATATTGGAATATTAAATGAATTAGATATTAACCAATTTGAGGTCATTATTTTTAATCGTCCTCAAGATCGTGTTAACTCTGTTTTTTTTAATGCTAATTATTATGCAATGATGATTGAATTTTTTGTATGTATTACTTTTTATAAAATTTTAAAACTTAAAAATTTTAAATCTGAATTTAAAAAGTTTTTCTACTATATTTTAGTTATTCTTATTAACTTATTTTTACTTTTATTAACAGGTTGTCGTACAGCTTGGCCTACTATTGCAGGAGGTATACTGACAATTCTTATTGTTGATCAGCACTATAAAACATGTTTATGTATTTTTGCATGTGTTGTTTTTATAGGTTTATATTTCTTATTAAATCCTTCTCAATTTCCACGAGTAGATAATATTATTTCTTATTTTCTTGTTCGTCAAAATATTTGGGAAGTTGCCATTGCTAATATTCAAAAACATCCATTATTTGGAGAAGGACCTATGACTTATATGCACATATATGCTGCTTATAAGGGGCACCCTACTGAACATGCTCATAGTATTTACTTAGATCCTATTCTTTGTTTTGGAGTGATTGGTTTAGCAAGTATTTTACCATTCATTATCACAAATATAAAAAAACTATATCTATTATGGAAAAAGAAAATAGATAAAACTTTAGTAGCTTTAATTATATCATTTACTGTAATGATTTTTATACATGGAACACTTGATTATACAGTATTCTTTGTTCAAACTGGTTTTCTTTATCTATTAATAGCTAGTTCTTTTGATGTATATAGTGAAAGTCTCATAGATTGAGACTTTTTATTCTACTATCCATTGAAAATAAATATCTGGCATTATATCTACAATCATATATCTTGGTAAATAATATGGATTATCTGTTCTTGTCATATGACGAAATTGATTATAACTGAATGCTAATTTGACTTGATAAGATTTTAAAATGGGTTCAATATCATCTCTACTTCTCCCATATGGAAAAGCAAAATAAGTAGAGTCTATTGAATTGCTTTCAAAATCTTTTTTTATTTCTTCTAATGAAAGATCTTGGATAATTTTTCGATCAAATCCAGATGCTTTTCTATGTAAATTATAAGAGTGTGAATAATAGCGAATATTTTCTGTATTTTGAATGTCTTCTTTCTTTAAAGTAGATGAATTATTATTAAAAAGATGCTTTCCAATGACAAAACAAGTTCCTTTAAAACCATATTCTTCTAATATAGGTTTAACAACAGTATTAAAATTTTTATAACCATCATCAAAAGTTAATGCTATGGTTCTTTCCCCTACATTTTTTTCACCTTGATAATATGCATAAATATCATCCATAGAAAGTGTTTCATAATGATGATCATACAAATATTTCATATGACTTTTAAACTGTGATTCAGATAAAAAATATTGATTATCAGCATATTTATCTTTCTTCTCCTGATCACTTACAACACCATGATATCCCACAATACAAATACCATCTTTTGTATTATAATGCTGATAAATTATATGAATTCCTAGAATTATAGGAATGAAAAAAACGCAACAAACACAAATAATCATTACTTTTCTCTTTAACATAATATCACCAAACTATATTATATAGAAAATCTCTGAAAATACAAATAAAGATATGAATATCTTCATACCTTTAAAATAACCCTAATCTCTTTAATTCTAATGCTACACCATCTTCTTCAACTGATTCACAAATTGTTGTTGCATATTTCTTCAGTTCGTTATCGCCATTTCCCATCACTACACTATAATGACATACTTGAACCATTTCATAATCATTCATACTATCACCAAAACAAATTGTATCTTCAATAGGTATATTAAGTTCTTCTATGACTTTTTGAACAGCATTGCCTTTATTTGTCCCCTTAATAATAATTTCTCCATTAATTGTATCTATACTAAATAAATCATGAATTATAAAATTATATTTATAGGAAAGTTGTTTTCTTACTTTTTCTACTGCTTCTTTATCTTCAGCAATAAAACATATTTTATGTATTGGAACAGGATTACTATCATACTCCTTAAGAGCATGAATATTGAATTTTGTCTTTTGTTCGTTAAGAATTCTTTGAAGTTCAGAGTTTATATACTCTTTATGCAATGCTCCTCTAGCAAATATTTCATTCATTCTATCATCAGAAAAAGTCATATGTGTGGCTTCTAAATTATATAGAACATGATATTTATCAAATGCTTTTCTTGCTTCTAAAACATCATCTTCTTTTAAAAAGGATTCATATATTTTTTGATTATTAATTTCAATATATCCCCCTGCACTACAAATAATACCATCAAAACCTATAGACATTAACTCACTAACTGAACTTTTATTTCTTCCTGTACATAAAAAAACATAATGCCCATTT
This sequence comes from uncultured Erysipelotrichaceae bacterium, assembly GCA_910588075.1. GTDB lineage: Bacteria > Bacillota_I > Bacilli_A > Erysipelotrichales > Coprobacillaceae > MGBC163490. The sequence goes on from CAJUOS010000016.1 coordinate 37,062, forward strand.
TTTCTAACAAATGAAATAGCATCTTTAACATATTGAGAAACATTACCTGATGGTAATGTCAATGTTCCATCCACATCTAAAAAAACAATCTTTTTTCTCATATACTCTCCTCCTATTTATCATAGTATATAAGATTTTCTATAAAAATAAAAGATATTCTCATACTATCTTTTTTGAATATTTTATACCTTTCTCTTTTTTTCAAATCATAAATCAATTATAATGAAATATGAAAATAAAAAGGATTGTTTTTAATATGAATTATGATTCTTTTTGAGTTATTTAAAATTCAAAAAATTAACTACATAATAAATATGAAATGAGGTGGTAAAGATTGAAATTTAAAAATTTAATAATTATTTCATGTTTACTATCCCTCATTATTTTATCAGGATGTTCTAATCAATCAAATGAGCCTCCAAAAAAAGGAAAAGGAACAAGAAATAATACTCCAATTATTTTAAAACCACAAGCAGATGGTGAAACCACGATTGGTAATAATAAAATTACTTTTGATCTTTCTCATTCCACGGATGGTTATGTCATGGTTAAATATACAGGTAATAATCCTAAAGTCAAAGTTATGATACTCACTCCTACTGGAGATTACCCATATACATATAATGTTCATAAAGGATATAATGTTTATCCTTTAACTGGTGGAGATGGTTCATATAACTTTTCTGCTTATGAAAATATATCTGGATCAGATTACAGTCAACTATTTAATGAATTTCAAGAGATTGTAATTGATGATGAATACAAACCATTTCTTTATCCTAATCAATATGTTCATTTTGATAAAAATTCAAAGATTGTTAAAATGGGCGAAGAACTTGCAAAGAGTGCTGACACTGATTTAGATGTTGTTTCATATATTTATGATTATGTTATTCACAATGTAACCTATGATGATCATAAAGCTGAAAAGATTAAACAAGGAGAATTAACAGATTATTTACCAAATGTTGATGAAATATTAGAGAAGAAAACAGGTATTTGTTTTGACTTTGCAGCGGTTATGACAGCTATGTTGAGAACTCAAAACATTCCAACACGTATGACAACTGGATATGTAACAGTTGATGGGAATACTATTTATCATGCTTGGCTTAGTGTTTATATTAAAAACATTGGTTGGATTGATGATATTATTCAATTTGATGGTAAGAATTGGTCGATGATGGATCCAACATTTATTGCTGATGGACAAAATAGTTCCACAGCTAGAGATTTTGTTAAAGATAAAAATAATTACATGGAAAAATTTTTATACTAGGGAGAAAAGTTATGAAAAAAAATCAACTAACAAATAGTGAAATTGCATCTTTCGCTTCACAAATGGCACTTATTCTTCATGCTGGTATTTCAGCATATGAAGGTATTGCTATTATGAAAGAAGATAATGATATTGAAGATATGCAACCTATCTTAGATTCTATTTTTGAACAATTAGATAGTGGACAAACTTTATCTATGGCTTTATCAGAAAGCCAAGCCTTTCCTTCTTTTATGTTGAATATGGTTCAGATTGGGGAAGAATCTGGAGAATTAGAAGAAGTTATGCAATCATTGAGTATTCATTATCAACGTTTATATGAAAATAATGAAAGTTTAAAAAGTGCTATTACATATCCTTTAATTATGATGGTTATGATGTTCCTTGTTGTTTTAGTTCTTATTACACAAGTTCTTCCTATCTTTAATAAAGTTTTTGAACAATTGGGTAGTTCTATATCTGGTTTTTCAAAGGTTATTTTAGATTTTGGAATGATCCTTTCTAATCATGCTTATATTTTTATTGGGCTTTTCTTTATCCTTGTTTTATTATTCTTTTACTTTACTAAAAGTGAAAATGGTAAGGATAAATTATATGACTTTTTAGGACGTTGGCGTTTTACAAAAAATATTTCTTTAAAACTTTCTTTATCTAAATTTACAAGTGGAATGTCTATTGCTTTAAGTAGTGGTTTAAATATTGA
>CAJUOS010000017.1 GCA_910588075.1 uncultured Erysipelotrichaceae bacterium
ATATAAATAAATATTTTTTATAATTTCTTTTTTTCATATTTTTCGCCTTCTTTCTCACTATTTATTATATTCTTCTTATAATTTTATGTCAATTTCAAACAATGTTTTAATTAAATAGAAATACAAAAAAAGACTTTTAAATAAAGCCTTCTTTTTAAAAATCAAACAATGATAATTGATTTTCTTCTGACATATTTTCAAAAACTCCAAGTTTTGTTAATAAATCAATTTGTGTGTTATTCAACTTTGTACGTTTAATAACATCTTCTTTTGATAAAAATAAATTCTGTTGACGTGCTTCTATAACACTATCTCCTACTGATCCACCTAATCCATCAATAGATGTAAATGGAGGTAATATTCCATACTTATCATCTTGATCAACAATAAAATTTCTTGCATCAGATTTTTCTAATGAAATATTATTGAAATGATATCCTCTATCATACATTTCCATAGCTATTTCAAAAACAGAAATCAAAGCTTCTTCCTTATTAGAAATTTTTACCCCATTTTGTTTATCATTTTGAATTTGTTGATATCGACTCCAAATTGCTTCTTTACCAGAGATAAGTGTTTCTATATCATAAGCATCACATCTTGTTGAAAAATAAACTGCATAATATTCTCTAGGATAATAAAGTTTCCACCAAGCCACACGAATTGCACTTAAAACATAAGCAGCAGCATGAGCTTTAGGGAACATATACTTAATTTTTTTACATGATTCAATATACCAAGTAGGAACATCATATTTACGCATAAGTTCTTCATATTTCTTTTCTGGAAAAACAGCAGGCGATTTCCCTTTACGTACACATTCCATAATATCAAAAGCATCTTTATTAGGTAATCCTTTTTCAATTAAATATACCATTATATCATCACGACATCCAATAACATCTTTTAAAGTACATGTTCCTGAAGAAATCAATGTTTCAGCATTTCCTAGATAAACATCTGTACCATGTGATAAACCAGAAATAATAACCAAATCACTAAAAGACTTTGGATGTGTTTGTTCTAACATTCCCCTAACAAACTTTGTTCCAAATTCTGGTAATCCTAATGCACCAGTTTTACAATTAAGATAACTTAAATCTATATTCATTGCCTCTGTTGTATTAAACAAACTCATAACTTTTTTATCATTAGTAGGAATATCCTTAGGATTCACACCTGTTAAATCTTGTAACATTCTAATAACAGTTGGATCTACATGTCCCAATATATCAAATTTCAAAACATTATCATGAATAGCATGGAAATCAAAATGGGTTGTTCTCCAATCAGCAGTTAAATCATCAGCTGGATATTGGTAAGGTGTAAAATCAAAAACATCCATACTTTCTGGTATAACAATAATACCTCCAGGATGTTGCCCAGTTGTTCGCTTAACCCCTGTACATCCTTTGGCGATTCTTTCTAATTCAGCAGCACGAATTGTATTTTCTTTTCCCATCAATTCAGCATATCCTTTAGCATACCCATATGCTGTCTTTTCTGCAACTGTTGATATTGTTCCTGCACGATACACATGACTTTCGCCAAATATTTCTTTTGTATAAGCATGAGCTGTTGGTTGATAATCACCTGAGAAGTTTAAATCAATATCAGGAACTTTATCTGCATTAAATCCTAAGAAAGTTTCAAATGGAATATTATGCCCATCTCCTTTTAATTGTTTACCACATTGTGGACAGGTTTTATCTGGCAAATCATATCCATTCGCAATCTCTCCCTCTTCTAAAAATTCATTATATTGACAATGAGGACAATAATAATGTGGAGGTAATGGATTCACTTCAGAAATATTTGCCATTGTAGCTACAAATGATGATCCAACTGAACCACGGCTACCTACAAGATAACCAGCATCATTTGATTTTTTTACAAGTTTATGAGCAATATAATAAATAACCCCAAACCCATGTTTAATAATATTATCAAGTTCTTTGGTTAAACGTTTTTCAACAATATCTGGTAAAACACTTCCATATTGTTTATGTGCATTATCAAAACATAATTGTCTTAAATTTTCATCAGCATTATCAATATGTGGAGTAAATAACTTATCATGAACAACATGAAAAGAACCATCTATCATATCAGCAATTTTATTTGTATTTTCAATAATATATTCATATTTCTCATCTTCTGTTAAATAAGAAAAACTATTCATCATTTCTTCTGTTGTCCTAAAATATTCATCAGGTGTCCATGCTTGAGGATTATTACGATCAGTTAAAGGATGTAACGCTCCTCCTAAGCCAATTTTAGGATTACATGTAAAAACATCTCTGAATATTTTATCTTTTTGATCAACATAATGAACATCACCTGTTGCAACAATCATTTTTCCCATTTCTTTAGCAGTATCAACAATTCTTCTCAAAATACGTTTCAAATCATCTTCAGTATCAATTCTACCTCTTTCAACAAAATACTTACAAATATCTAAAGGTAAAATTTCTATATAATCATAAAACTCTATGGCAGATTTCAACTCATCAATACTTCTTGTCATTGCTAAATCAAAAATTTCTGAATTATAACACCCACTTCCAAATAATAATCCTTCACGATAATATTCTAAACGTTGTCGAGGAATACGAGATGTTTTTTCAAAATATGTTGTATTAGCTTCTGAAACTAATTTAAACATATTTTTAAGTCCTTCTTTATTTTTAGCAAGAACACACATATGTTTTGGTCTTACTATTTTGTAGGCATTTTGACACTCCATTTTATTCATATCTAATAAATTATATAATTTATTTTGCATCATATCATGAAGCATCATATTAAAAACACTTGCTAAGACATCAGCATCATAATCAGCACGGTGAGCAGCTTCTCCATCATAAGCAATACGATAATACCTTGCAACATTTCCCAAACGAAATCCTTTTAATTCAGGTAAAAGTTTCCATGCCAAAGCTAAAGAATCAATAGCTGGATTTTTTAAAGGTTGGTAGCCATTACGTTTCAAAATTTCATTTAAAAAGCCAACATCAAATGTTGCATTATGAGCAACAATAACATCATCTTGAAAAAATTCTAAAATACGAGGTAAAAATTCTTGAATTGTAGGAGCATTCTTAACATCTTCATTTGTAATATGAGTCAAACGTGTTATTTTTTCAGAAATACGTTTGTTAGGTTTGATAAGACTTTGTAATCTAGCAACTTCTTGTCCATTTTTATATCTCACTGCTCCAAATTCAGTGATATCATCATCCATTACTGATAATCCTGTTGTTTCTAAGTCAAATGAAACATATGTTAAATCTCTTAATGAAAGATCCTTTTCATTATATACAACTTTAAATTCAGGATCTATCATATACATTTCTACACCATATATCATTTTTATTTTATTTTTTAAACTTGCCATTTGTGCTTCTGGAAACGATTGAACATTTCCATGATCTGTAATAGCAATTGCTTTATGTCCCCAATATGCAGCTCTAGAAATATAATCACTAATACTTCCAATTCCATCCATTGGAGACATTTTTGAATGAACATGTAATTCAACACGTTTTTTCTCAGCATTGTCTTGTCTCACTTTAGGTGAAGGAATAATTTCTACTTCTCTTGCATTAATAACAACATCTCTTGCATATGTATCATATTCAGCACTTCCTTTAACACGAACCCACATTCCACCTTTTTTAACTTTTTGTAATTCTTCAAGACTATTTCCACCTTTATTTTCAAAACGTTTAACAACAATACTATTCGTATAATCTGTTATAGATAAAGTTTGAATTGTTTTTCCTGTCTTTACTTTTTTAGATTCTTCATTAAAAACATAACCTTGAACCATAACATCTTTAACATTTTCATCTATTTCATCTATTTTTAAAGAAAAATATTCTTTTTTATAGCCTTTAAATTTAGGTTTCTTTTCCTGTTTTATTTCTGCTTGAGGTATGATATTTTCATTGATTTGTACTTCATTTAAAGATTCCATTTCTTCTTGTATAGATTGATATTCTTCATTATTTTGATTAATGTATGCTTCAAAACCAATTTGAATTCCAAATTTATTAAAATATTTATCAAATATTTTATAAAGATGTTGAATTTGATTCAATTGAATTTCATTAATTACTTCTATTTTTAATATATTATCTTCAAATGATAAATGACTTTGATCAATAAAACGAATTTGTGGAAAACGATTTTTTAAACCATTAAAAATAAATAAAGCATATTCTAAAACATCATCTGGAGTATATGATGACATCCAATCAAAAATAAAATCACAAGAATAAGGATATTCATTTTTAGCTGAAAAAAGAATTCTTATTTCTTCTAAAGGTGCTATTTTTGAAGAACTAATAAAAAATACAAAAGAATTATCAGAATGAACAACAACTTTATCAAGAGTTGCCTTCTTTAAATCTTGAACTTCATTTTCTAAATGAAGTAATTTTAACAATGTTTGCATCTCATTCATCATTCATACCTCCTATTTTTTAAAATAATGAAAAGGGACTTAATATCCCTTTAACCTATAATTCTTAATATATCTTGATATGTTACAATAATCATTAATAATATAACAAGTCCTAAGCCAATCATTTGTAAGGCAAGTTTTAAATTATGTGGTAATTCTCTTCCAATAATTTTTTCAACCACAGCAAATAATACCTGACAACCATCTAAACCAGGAATAGGTAATAAGTTAAATATTCCAATATTAACAGATAACATTGCTAATAAACTAAAAATATAAGATACCTGTCCTGTTTCAGTAACTTGTGCAGTAATTTGATAAATACCTGCTGGTCCAGACATTTGCCCTATTGTTTGACTAAATTTTGTAATCAGTTGTCCTAAAGCAACAAATATTGCAACACTCATTTCTCCAAATGATACAAATGTATATTGAAATGATTCAACAAGTGTCATACTTCTTGTTGCTTGAGTAATACCAATAATATATCTTCCTTCATCTTGATTATAATCAACTTTTACTGGAACAATCTTTTCTTGATTATTCCTTTTGACTGTGATATTCATGGTAATTGTTTGAGCTTTTGTATCAAGTAATTCTTGACTAAATTGAATATCTTCAAAATTAGAAATCATATATGATTTTCCTGTTTCTTGGACTTCAACTTTTTCAATAATATCACCTATTTCTAAATGATATTTATCTGCAGCTGAATTTTCTGTAATAGAACCAATTTCAGCAACATTCACAGGTAATTGTCCTGATGTTATATTAACACCAAAAATAATCACAATAGCCAAAATGAAATTCATAAAAACTCCAGCTAAAAATATAATGACTCTTTGATATGTTTTAATTCCTTTTAAAGTTCTTTCTTCAGGAATATCTTTTAAATTTTCATTATCTATTTGATCTTCTTCTCCAGCCATAGCTACAAATCCACCAAATGGTAATGCTCTAATTTCATATTCAGTTTCTTTCCCTTGTTTTGACCAAATTTTAGGACCAAAACCAATTGAGAACTGACTACAATAAACTCTAAAATACTTTGCAGCCAAAAAATGACCTAATTCATGAATAATAATAATAGAACCTAAAATTAATAAAAAGACGATAATATTAATAATATTTTGCATTTAATCTTCTCCTACTCTATTTAAAACATAATAACGAGCCCATTGATCAATTTCTACCAATTGTTCTAATGTTGGATTTTCTATCCATTGATGAGCATTCATTGTTTCTTCAACTAATCTTTCAATATCTAAAAATTGAATTTTATGATTCAAGAACAGTGAATTTGCTTGTTCATTGGCTCCATTTAATACACAAGGCATTGATCCACCAAGACGACCAGCTTTATAAGCCAAATCTAAAGCTTTAAATCTATTTGTATCTGGTGTATAAAAATGTAAAGTTTTCACATCTGATAAAGATAATTTTTTCCCATTTATTAAAGGAAAACGTCTTGGATACGTTAATGCATATTGGATAGGTAAACGCATATCTGGTGTACCTAATTGAGCAATAACAGATGTATCTTGATATTCTACCATTGAATGAATAATACTTTCAGGATGAATAAGAACTTCTATATCATCATAATCAACATCAAAAAGCCATTTTGCTTCCATAACTTCTAAACCTTTATTAAATAAAGTTGCACTATCAATTGTAATTTTAGCTCCCATACTCCAATTAGGATGTTTTAAAGCTTGTTCAACAGTTACATTTTTCAATTCTTCTCTTGTTTTATCTCTAAAACTACCTCCACTTGCAGTTAAAATAATTTTAGAAATATCTTGATGATGTTCACCATTTAAAGATTGAAAAATAGCAGAATGTTCACTATCAACTGGTAATAATTTAACACCATACTCTTTAACAAGAGGTATAATTAAATGTCCAGCAACAACCAAAGTCTCTTTATTAGCAAGAGCTATATCTTTATGAGATTGAATAGCTTTGATAGTCGGTAAAAGTCCAGCAAAACCAACAATAGCATTTAAAACAATATCAACATTTTCTAAAGTTGCAATTTGTACTAATCCTTCAGTTCCACTATAAAAGCATTGATGAGGATATTTCTTTTCTAAATATTCCTTATCTCGTTGTTCTTGTACACATATATGTTGAACTGCGATATCTTTCATAATATCTTCAAGCAATTTAATATTATGTCCTGCACTCATAGCCACAATTTCAAATTCATCACTATGATTTCTTACAACATCAACAGTTTGTGTTCCAATTGAACCAGTTACACCTAACACACATATTTTCTTCATCGATCACACCACCATTGCTATAAAATGAAGTAATATACCAAATACCATTGAATTAAATAAAATAGAATCAAACCTATCTAAAATTCCTCCATGTCCTGGCAATAACTGAGAAAAATCTTTAACTTCAAAAGTACGCTTTATACTACTAAAAGTTAAATCACCTATTTGACTTGTTATAGTCAAAATGAAACAAACAAAAATCAATAAATAAAATGGTATATTTATATGAATATATGCACCATAGATAACAGAAAGAACAGTTCCTAGTAAAATACCCCCTATTGATCCTTCTATTGTTTTCTTAGGTGATAAACGTGGATTTAACTTATGTTTTCCAAACTTAATTCCAGTAAAATACGCTCCTGTATCAGTACCAAAAGTAGCTAATGCTAATAATAACAGATATTCAAAACCATATGATAAACGTAATTGATAAAGCAAATGTAATCCCATTGCGATTAAAACACCTACTGTAAAATAATAGCATAAACGCATAAAATGAATACTTTCATCTATCATACTACAAGTTAATAAAACAATCATATAAATAACAATAATTTCTACAGGAATGAGTAATGTTTTCACAAAAAGTAATGAATAAAATACAAAAAAACCAACAATCCCATATAAATAAATATTTGTTTTTGGTCTTTCACAAATAGAAAGCATTTCAAAAACTGAAGCACCTGCAACTAATGTCAAAAGAATTTTAAAAGGTAATTTACCTATTAAAACACAAGGCAAAATAACAACAATCAAAACAATAGCAGTTATTATTCTCTGTTTCATTTTAAAACACCTCCAAATCTTCTTTCTCTTCCTTGATAAATAGCAATTGCTTTATGTAATTCATCTTCATTAAAATCAGGCCATAATATATCATCAAATACAAACTCAGCATATGCTAATTGCCATAGTAAGAAATTTGACAAACGATATTCACCACTACTTCTAATCATTAAATCAACATTTGGTAAATCTTTTGTCATTAAATGCTTCTCAAAATAAGCTTCGTTTATTTGCTCTAATGTTATATCTCCATCTTTATATTTTTGACAAATTATTTTTGTGGTTTCAATAATTTCATCTCGTCCACCATATATAAAAGCAAATGTTAAAATTAATCCTGTATTCACACTTGTTTTTTTAACAGCTTCATTAATAATGTCTTGCGTTTCTTTTGGAGATAAATCTAAATGTCCAATATATCGAATTTGAACATTATTATCCATAAGCTCTTTCAAATACAAATTAAAAAATTCTTTTGGTAATCTAAAGATATAATCAACTTCACTTGCATCACGTTTGAAATTCTCAGTTGAAAAAGCATAAACTGTCATAGCTTTCACACCTAAGCGATTCGCTTCTAAAGCAAGTGTACGAATTGTTTTTGTTCCTTCATGATGTCCATATGTTCTAGGCATTTTTCTTTTTTTTGCCCATCTTCCATTTCCATCCATAATAAAAGCAATATGTTTAGGAATATTATTCATATCAAGATTATAATTTTGATTTTTCTTTTTTCTAAAAAACATATTCTCACCTTCGTATCTTTGTCATTATATCATAAAATATCTACTTGTCCAAGACTACAATCCATATACCTTATGATTTTATAAATATTCTTTTTCAAATAAAAAGAGAATATAATTCTATTCTCTTATACTGTTAATAATTCTTCCTCTTTTTCTTTTGTTAATTGATCAATTTTCTTCACAAATTCATCAGTTAATTTTTGGATTTTTTCTTTTGCTTGCTTTTCTTGATCTTCAGGCAAATCCGCTTTTTGTGCTTCGTCATTAGAAGATCTTCTAATATTACGAATAGCGACTTTAGCATCCTCAGCATATTTTTTAACTTGTTTTACATATTCTTTTCTTCTTTCTTCAGTTAATGGTGGAACAGTAATTCTAATGATTTCACCATCATTTTGAGGAGTTAAGCCTAAATTAGCTTCAAAAATAGCTCGTTCAATATCTTTTAAAATACTTCTATCATAAGGTTTAATAACTAATTGGCGTCCTTCAACAACTGAAATACCAGAAGTTTGATTAACAGGAGTTGGTGTTCCCCAATAATCAACCATTACTCTATCAAGCATATTAGGATTTGCACGTCCTGCTCTTACAGTTGATAATTCACCTTTGAAAGAATCAATTGTTTTATTCATTTTTTCTTTTGTTTCATCTAAAATCAAATTTAACATATTTTATTTTCCTCCTTTAGATATTGTTGTTCCAACAACAACACCTTCACATGCTTTTGCTATATTTCCATCTTCTTGCATATTAAATACACATAAATCAATGCCATTATCTTTACATAATGTAATGGCTGTTTGATCCATAATATGTAAATCTTCATTTAAAACATCTAAGTAACTGATATGATCATATTTTTTAGCAGTAGGATCTACTTTTGGGTCAGCAGAATAAACACCATCAACACCATTTTTTGCCATTAAAATAACATCCACATTCATTTCAGCTGCTCGTAATGCTGCTGTTGTATCTGTTGTAAAGAATGGACTTCCTGTTCCAGCACCGAAAATCACAATTCTTCCTTTTTCTAAATGACGAACTGCTCTTCTTCTAATATATGGTTCTGCAACTTCTTTCATGTCAATAGCAGATAATAATCTAGTATCTACACCAATAGCTTCTAATGCGTTTTGTAAAGCCATACCATTCATTACAGTTGCTAACATTCCCATATAATCAGCAGTAGCTCTCTCCATACCCATATCACTACCAGTTTTTCCACGCCAAATATTGCCACCACCACATACAATAGCAATTTCAACACCTAAATCTTTAGCATCTTTAATTTGTCTTGCAATATCAGCTACAACTGCAGGATTAATACCAAATTTTTGTTCACCTGCTAAAGCTTCGCCACTTACTTTTAATAAAACTCGATTATATTTCATAGTAATCCCCTTTATTTTACAAGAAAAGGGCACAATTTTTATGTGTCCTCCCCTATGATTAAATTATCCTTTCATTTGAGCAGCAACTTCTTCAGCAAAGTTTTCTTCTCTTTTTTGCATTCCTTCACCAACTTGGAAACGAACCATATCTAATACTTTTCCATTTCCTAAATATTGAGCAACAGTTTGATCAGGATCTTTAATGAATTCTTGATCTACTAAGCACATTTCTTTTAAATTTTTATTTAAACGTCCTTGTACCATTTTTTCAACAATATTTTCTGGTTTTGGTCTTGCACTATTAGCATTTTCTTCTAAAGCTTGTGCTTTTAAAACAGCTAATTCTCTATCTAAAACATCTGCAGGAATAGCACTTCTATCAATATATTGAGGTGCACTTGCAGCAACATGCATAGCAACATCTCTTGCTTTTTCATCAGATGATTGTGCAACTTTTACTAATGCAGACATTTTTCCACCCATATGAGAATAAGCACCAAAAACTTCATCTGCATTCTTAGTAATAACAACAAATCTTCTGAAACTTAATTTTTCACCAATTTTACCACTTTTTTCAGCAATAACTGTTTCTAAAGTTTTTCCATCTACATCTAAATTTAATGCAGCTTCTAAATCTGCAGGATTTGCAGCAACAACTGTTTTTGCTACTAATTGAACTAATTCTTGGAACTCAGCATTTTTTGCAACAAAGTCAGTTTCTGAATTGACTTCAACAATTGCAGCAGCATCTCCATCAACAACAAAAGCAGTTAATCCTTCAGCAGCAATACGATCTGCTTTCTTTGCAGCTTTTGCAATTCCTTTTTCTCTTAACCAATCAAATGATTTTTCTAAATCACCATCACATGCTTCTAATGCTTTTTTACAATCCATCATTCCAGCACCAGTTTTTTCACGTAATTCTTTTACTAATTTTGCACTAATTGCCATTTTTTTATCCTCCATTTTTCTTTATAAAAAAGGGAAAGTTTTCGCTTCCCCATTATTCAACTATGCTTCAGTTTTTTCTTCAGCTTTAGCTGGTTTATTTACTTCAGCAGCTTTGTTGTTTCTAGGACGAGCATTATTCTTATATCTTGGTCCTCTTTGTTTACTTTCTTCTACAGAAGCAACTGCATCATTCATAGATACTTCTTTATCATCTTCATCTTTAACATAAGCTACTGTTAAAGGTTCACCTTTTGCTTCACATACAGCATCAGCCATTGCTCCAACAATTAACTTAACAGCTCTAATTGCATCATCATTTGCTGGAATAACATAATCCACTTCATCAGGATCACAATTTGTATCAACAATACCAAATACTGGAATACCTAAAATTTTTGCTTCAGCAACCGCATTGTGTTCAACCTTAGGATCAACTACAAATACAGCATTAGGTAATCTTCTCATTTCCTTAATACCACCTAAGTTCTTTTCTAACTTAGCTTGTTCTTTTTTCATTAAGATAGCTTCTTTTTTAGTAAATAATTCTAAAGTTCCATCTTCTTCCATTTTTTCTAATTCTTTTAATCTTCTAATTCTCTTTTGGATAGTTTTAAAGTTTGTTAATGTTCCACCTAACCAACGAGAATTAACATAGAAGCTTCCTGATCTTATAGCTTCTTCTTGTACAGCTTCTTGAGCTTGTTTTTTAGTTCCAACAAATAGAACTTTTCCACCTTTAGCAACAATATCCATCATAGCTGCATATGCTTCATCAATTTTATCAGATGATTTCTTTAAATCGATGATATAAATACCGTTTCTAGAAGTGAAAATATATGGAGCCATTTTTGGATTCCATCTTTTTGTTTGATGTCCAAAATGAACACCAACTTCTAATAATTTTTTCATTGAAATTACTGCCATTGTAACTTCCTCCTTTTTGTTTTTTTCCTCCATTGTTTCTAACATAAACCACTCTTTCAAGCACTAGATTTATGAATTCACAATGTGTGTATTTTAAATACCTGTGATATGATAACATAATTAATTAAAAAAAACAAGTTTATAACAATAATTTTCTATTTTTTTATAGATTTTAATAAATCAAATATAACATCCTTTTCATCATATAGAATAGAATTAAAAAAATAATAATTATGATATCCTCTATGATAATATAAATTATTATGAATTTTTACTTTTTCACGTTGATATAATGATGGAATTTTACTATAAAACTCTCTTAAATATGTGGGAATAAATTTCATTAATAAAAATTGTTGATAAAAAAGATAACAAATAATCACAAATGTATTATAGCGAAAATAAAAAAATGATAAAACAACAAAACTAAAAACAGATATTTTTAAACTAAAATATAAAGCACTTTTTAAATCAATGAATGATTGTAATATCAAACAAATAACTCTATGTCCATCCATTGGATAAATAGGTAATAAATTAAAAAAGAAAACAAATGAATTCATAAGATATAATTCTTCTTGTAAAGCCCCTTGAAATACATTAGAAATTATATAATATATAAATAAATGACTACATGGTCCAGCCAAGACTACACATAATTCATGACTTATAGGATGAAAATAAAAATCATCTAATGATAAATAAGCCCCAAATGGAAGAATTTCAATTTTATTTATTGTAAAATGAAAATAATATGCCATCAAAAGATGGCATAATTCATGTATACATACAATTGTTAAAGCAATCAAATATGATGTTAAATAATGACCTAAATAAGCTATTAAAATATATATGCTTGTTAAAAAATGAATATGAATATCAAGATGAAATTTCTTCAAATGTATCATAATCTATTTCTTTTTCTCCTTGCGTAAAAATAATCATGACTTGTTTATTATATGTCCCAATAATAGTTGCTGTATCAACTTGATCATATAAACTTACAAATACATCTGTTAATTGCCCATATGTTACTTCCACATTATTATCTAAAAGAACTGTAATATATTTGCCTAATAATTTTTGTTCTCCTACATAAATAACTCGCCCTTTAGAAAAGTTTAAAACTTCATTTGTTTGATTGGTATAAAAATTGTCTTTAACATGTGTATAATTCACTTGATTTGAAACCATCACAACATCTTCATCAGAAACAAAACGTGTTAATTGCTGATTCATCCATTGAGCAACTTGTTTCAATCTTAAATCATTAAGAACATAATCTTTAATTTGTTCCCCATTAGGACTTACCTTAACATATGCACAAACAGCAATTCCTACTAATAATACAACCATACATTTAATCATGGAATTATACAATTTTGAAAAATGATAATCAGTTAATGTTGGTTGACGTCTCGCACGTCTTTTTTCCATTCTTTTTTTTATTTCATCTATTTCGTTCACAAGTATGTCACCTCATTTATACTTATGAAAAAATTTATAAATTATTATCTAAAAATTCTTTCAAACAATGGTTTCTTTTTATTTTTTTGAAAAGCAACCTCTTCTCCTTCCAATCTTCGCACTATTCTGTCAAAACATCCAACCATATGAGATTGATTATTCATATAAATAGGTAATCCCTTATTATTGGCTTCAATCATAGAATGATCATCATATACAATTCCTAATAAAGGAATAGATAAAATATCATGAGCATCTTTCAAAGTCAAACATCTTCCTTTATGTACATCATCTTCATTATATTTATTAACTATCATATGTAAATTATTCACACCTTGTTTCAACAGTAACCCTACTACTCTATCAGCATCTCTTAAAGATACAATATCAAGCGTTACAACAATAATTGCTTCATTAGATAAACCACTAGCATATTGAAAACCTTTTTCAATACCTGCTGGACTATCAATCAAAATATAATCAAAATCTTTCTTTAATTCTTCTATCATCTTTATCATATATTCTACGTTTAAATTTTCTAATGATAATGATTTACAAGCAGGTAATAAAAACAATGAGTGCATTCTTTTGTCTTTGACTAAAATTTGTTGTAATGTACACTTACTTTGAATAACATCTTTCAAATCATAAATAACTCTATTTTCCAATCCCATCATAACATCCAAATTCTTTAAACCAAAATCAGCATCTATTAAACATACCTTTGCTCCTTTTTTAGCCAAAGCATATCCAATATTAATAGACATACTACTCTTTCCTACTCCACCTTTACCTGAAGTTAAAACAATGATTCTTGTCATAACCATCCTCCTCATTACATACAATTTCATTATCTTTATAATAAATACTTACAAATGCAGATGTTGTCACATCATGCAAAATTTTTCGATTTATTATAATTTGAGCATGCGAAAAGTGATGACCATATATTTTAACATCGCCATTCATTGCAACTATAACTCCTCTCACTTCATTTAAAAAATAGACATCATGATAACAATAAACATATCCTCCAGTATTTATAATCCCTAAAAATAATGTTTCTTGATAAACATAAATTTCTTCTCCATTATGTATTTGTTCTTTATTCATATCTATATGTTGATATTGATGTGGAATAGAAATGCCTTCAAATAATATTTTCTTTTTTTGTTGAATAATATCTATTAAATTCTTTAATTCATTATCTTTCAATTGTCGACATCCAAAATCAAAAAAAGCTCTTGGATAATAACTATCTTGATTAAAGATAGGTTGTTCCAAAAGCTGATTTAATTCTTTTAAAATTTCTTCAAAATAAATATTCTCATTACATTTTAAAACAAGAACATCATTAATCCCTTTTACTTCAATATTCATTATTTCACCTCTATTTTGATATGATTGTAGACCCAATATACCAAAAAAGATAAAACCAAATTCAATGCTAATGTTGGTAATAATCTCATCAAAGCAAAATTCATTAAAGAATAATTTGTCATATTGGTAATCCACATCAACCAATATACAATAATCTCTTCTACAAGAATTGTCGAAACACAAAAAACTGATGCTTCTATAAGAGAAAGTGATTCAATTTTTATAATATAAGATCGAACAAAAGCGATTAAACAATAAATAAGTATATATATAGCTAAAGAATTAGAATAAACAACTGAATAATAAACTCCACTAACAGCTGCAAAAAAATATCTTTCAGGTCCTTTAACTGTTTTGACCAATAAAGCAAACATCATTAATCCTATACAAGGAATAATTGTAATAGATGTTTTTGTATAATTATATGGAAGAAAAAAACTAATAGTACTATCAATAATAAAACATATAAACAATGTTATAAAACATTTATATAAATAGTTCTCTTTCATTTCTCATTAACCCTTTGCACAACAGCAACATAGTTTAAGGAATCAAAATCAGCACTAGGCTTAACTAAGCATGATGATTCAATAGTTTCACTTTTAGAGGTATAATTTTCAACAGTTCCTACAAGTATCCCTTTAGGACTTTTTCCAATACCACCTAATCCACTTGTTACAACTTTAGCATTCTTATCTATTTTTTCTACATCACTTAATAAAGTAATACGATACGCCTTCTTTTCAATATCATATCTATTAAGCAATCCATAATATTCTTTGCCTCCACTTATAATCATAACTGGTAATTGACTTTTTGATTTTTCACTACATAGAAGTGAAACAGTTGCTGATAATTCATTCACTTGAGTTACAGTTCCAATCATTCCTTTAGAACTAATAACAGCCATTCCTTCCTTAATATGTGAAGATTTACCAAGATTTATAGTGACTTCATTATTCCAACTTTCAACGTCTCTTGCGATTACTGTTGTTTGCATAACTTTATAATCAGTTGGTAAATAATTTATATTGGTTAATTCTTTTAACTGTTCTAATTCAGAAGATAAGACCTCATTCAAAGCAGCTTCTCTTGCATATTTGTCTAATTGTTCCTTTAATTGTGCATTTTCTTCATATACATCTTTTAATTCATTATATTCAGAAAATAATCCACCAATATATTTAATGGGTGTCTTAATTACATAATATTCAATATTAGCAATTGTATCTTTAAAAATAGATTCTATTGAAGAAGCTGATCTATTCATCAATAAAGTAAAAATAGAAAATACAATAAGTATAATTGTTACTATTACAATTCTTTTGTTATGTTTATTTAACTTATCATGTCTTTTATACAAAGTATCACCCCTCATCAATACAATCATTATAATATTAACAACTCAAAAAAGCAATTCAAAAAAAGATAAACATTACACATGCTTATCTTGATAACATTGATGAGATTTAATACTAAAAAACTCATTCCAACCTATAATAATATGATCTATAACTTCAATTGCCATCATTTCTCCTAAAACTTCAAATTGTTTTGTTAAAAAAATATCTTCTTCACTTGGTCGACTATCACCGCTGGGATGATTATGACATAAAACAATTTTAGCACTATTAATATTAATAGCTTCACGAAATACTTCTCTAGGTGTTACAACACTTACATTTAATGATCCAATAAAAATGATTTTCTTTTTTAAAACACAATTTTTATTATCTAAACAAATCAATAAAAAATGTTCTTGTTTTAAAAACATCATTTCTCCTTTAATATACTCATATATATGATAAGGATTATTAAATTGAATATGTTCTTTTTGATTACTTTTTAACCTTTTTCCAATCTCAATAATACTTAATAACTCTATTGCTTTTGCTCTTTTAATACCTTTTAATGAAATAAGTGTTGCATAATTAACATTCATTAATTGTGAAAAACCACCAATTTCATTTAACAATCTTTGTGAAAGTTGTAAAACAGATTCATTTTTATTACCAGTCCTTAAGACCAAGGCTAATAATTCAACATTACTTAAAGATTCAATACCATAAGCTATGGCTTTTTCTCGTGGATTTTCTTCTTGAGGTAAAGATTTAATCATTATTTTTTCCTTTAGATAATTCATCTAATAATTGAGAAGTATTCATATCCTGAGAAACAACATATTCTTTTATAATCCCTTTTACTTTTTGAGAATGTTTTTCAATTTCTTCATGTTTTTCAGTAATCATAGATAAAACATAAAATTGACCATCTTTCTTATAAGAATAACCTTTATATCCATCTTCTTGTAATTCATTTAATTTACTATTTCTATTCTTTTCTTCCTTATAAATACCTACTTGATATACATAATATGTCTTTTGTCCAAAAGATGAAACATATGTAAATATTCCCATACAAACAAATGAAAAAAGTAAACCCATAATAATTATTTTTATTTCAAACTTCATAATTATCCCTCCATATCATTAATATATGAAATCATAAAGGCACATATGTGCCTTTATACTAATTTTTCCACTCTAATTGAAGAAGTCGAGGGATAGATATACGTCCTTTTTTAGATTTATAAATTTTATACAACCCTGCACCTAATAATAAATATAAAATAGCAGTTCCTATAACTGATCCTCCACATGTTTCATACTGTTGTTGTAAAGTAAGTTCTTTCATAATTTTCTCCTTTCAATAGTAACCCCCCTACTTTTATATTCATTTTATTTTTACAAATTTCTTCAAAAAATAAAAAAAAGAGTATTTTGAAGTGAATCGAATTATTTGAATATTCAAATAATTTGATTTTACCTCATTTCTACTCTTTTTACATATTTGTTAATTTTTCCATAACTCCATCATACTTTGATTGATAATCAACAAGTTTAGCTTTTTCTGCATCTACCTTTAATTGTGGAGCTTTAGATATAAATTGAGGATTAGAAAGCATATTTTCACAACGTTTAATTTCAGCTTCTAATTTTTTTAATTCTGCTTCTAATTTTTTCTTTTCAGCTTCTAGATCAATATAATCTCCTAATTCAATAATTAAGGCATTACCACCTTTTATCATTTCAATTGCAACATTTGAAGATGTTTCAACATTATATCCAATACAACGAGCATGACATAACTTATATATATATGGAGATAAATCTTTCAATAACTGTGATAAATTAATATCTTTAGTTTGAATACTATATGAGATTTCAATAGAGTTCTTAATTACATAACTTGCTCTCATATTTCTAATTCCTTTTACAATATCAAATAAATAAACAAATTGTTCATTAATCATTTTATTTGTAAATTGAGAATTGATAGTTGGCCATTTTGCAATACAAATAGATTCTTCTAAATGTGGTATAGATTGATAAATTTCTTCTGTAACAAAAGGCATAAATGGATGTAATAAACGAACAATAGCATTTAAAACATAAATTAAAGTCTCTTGAGTTGCATGTTTCTCTATTTCATTATCACTATTTAAATGAACCTTCGATAATTCTATATACCATGAACAGAAATCATCCCAAATAAAATTATAAAGTTCACTACCCACATTGACAAATTCATATTTATCCATATTCTCATCTACAGATAAAATAACATCATTTAAACGATTTAAAATCCATTGATCAGATAAATTCAAGTTTTTAAAACTTAAATTTTCATATTTCATATCTTCATCAATATTCATTAATACAAAACGGGCAGAATTCCATATTTTATTAATAAAATTCCATGAAGCCTCTAATTTTTCAGGTATGTATCTTAAATCCATTCCTGGTGCTGAATTTGTTGTTAAGAAGAAACGTAATGTATCAGCTCCATATTCATCAATAACATCCATAGGATCGACACCATTTCCTAAAGATTTAGACATTTTTCTACCTTGTTCATCACGAATTAATCCATGAATTAAAACATCTTGAAATGGTCTCTCTTTCGTAAACTCTAATGATTGGAAAATCATACGTGAAACCCAGAAAAAGATAATATCATATCCTGTCACCAATGTATTTGTAGGAAAATAACGTTTAAACAGAGGACTTTCAGTATCAGGCCATCCCATTGTTGAAAATGGCCATAAAGCACTTGAAAACCATGTATCTAAAACATCTTCATCTTGCTTCCAATTTTCAATATCTTGGGGAGCAGTTTTTCCAACATAAACTTCACCTGTTTCTTTATGATACCATGCAGGAACTTGATGTCCCCACCATAATTGACGTGAAATACACCAATCTTCAATATTTTCCATCCATTGTTTAAATGTTTTTTCAAATCTTGGTGGTACAAAATGAACTTTAGAATCTTTTTCTTGATTTGCTAATGCTGCTTGAGCTAAAGGTTTCATTTTTACAAACCATTGTTTTGATAAATAAGGCTCAACAATTGCTTGACTACGTTCAGAATGTCCAACTTGATGCATATGTGTTTCTATATGATCAACAACACCATTTTTCTTAAAATCTTCAACTAATGCTTCACGACAAACAAAACGATCCATATTAGCATATTTTCCACACATATCATTCATTGTGCCATCATCATTCATACAAATAGGCATTTCTAAATGATATTTTTTTGCTAAAGCAAAGTCATTTGGATCATGTGCTGGTGTACACTTCATTACTGCTGTACCAAAACTCATATCTATATAATCATCTGCCATAATTGGTAAAGCTTCACCATTAGCTGGATTAATTGCATGTTTCCCTACTAAATGTGTATATCTTTCATCATCTGGATGAACAAAAATAGCTTGATCAGCAAACATTGTTTCAGGACGTGTTGTAGCAATAACTAATTCCTCATCAGTTTCTACAACTTGATATTTAAAATAATACATATGTCCTTCAATTTCTTTATGAATAACTTCAATATTAGATAAGGCAGTTCTTTGAACAGGATCCCAATTGATAATACGTTCTCCTTGATAAATAAGTCCTTTCTCATACAAAGTTATAAAAACTGTTTTTACTGCTTCACTTAATCCATCATCTAAAGTAAAACGTTCTTTAGAGTAATCTAAAGACAACCCTAATTTTTCCCATTGAGAACGAATAATAGAAGCATATTCTTCCTTCCATGACCATGCTTTTTCTAAAAATCCATCTCTTCCTAAATCATAACGAGAAATTCCATCTTCTCTTAATCGTGCTTCAACTTTTGCTTGAGTTGCAATTCCTGCATGATCCATTCCAGGCAACCACAAAGCATCATATCCTTGCATTCTTTTATAACGAATAATCATATCTTGAAGAGTTGTATCCCAAGCATGCCCTAAATGTAATTTCCCAGTAACATTTGGTGGAGGGATAACAATACTATAAGGTTTTTTTGATAAATCTCCTGCTTCAAAATATTTTTTATCTAACCATTCTTTATACTTCCCATTTTCTACTTGTTTATGATTATATTTACTCGCTAATTCCTTCATCATTATCATCTCCATCCTCTACATTTTCACTAGGGATTTCATTATCATAGAAATCATTTTTATGAGCTAAAATATATTCAGTTAACTTTTCATTAAGATTTGTTGAATTAACTAATGCTACATACTCTTGAGTGAAATCAGTAAAATTATATCTTGAGTAATCTCCCATTTCTGGATCATCTTCTTCATCTTCTTCATCATTTGCAATAATTTCTGCAAAACGTCTTGCTGCACGAATTAAATCTGATAATTCATGTGCTCCCACTTCTTCAAATACCTCTGCAATAGTGCTTACATATGGTTCAGTTGCAGGACTTAAAAAGAAACTATGTATTGAAGGATTTTGTCCTTGTAAAGATGATGTTACTTGATAAATACCATAAACCACTTTTTCACTGTGATTCATTTGTTCAAAATAATGATCAAAATCTTCATCTTCTTTTCTCATACAATGAAATAATGCAGCAGCAACAACTTCTTCTCTAGGACATTCATCTAAAGTCCCTGGTTTTAAATATGAATATTTCTTTTGTCTTTCTAAATATTCCATTTGAGCTTTTTGTTTTTCTGCCTTTATTCTTCTCATTCTACCACCAAATGCAATAAACAAATAAGTTACAGCTAAGAAAAACACAACCCATACAATCATAAATTTCCAATCCATTTTCTTTCCTCCTTAAATAAAAAGAGCATTCGTATAAGGACGAATGCTCGTGGTACCACCTTAATTCGTATACAACATTGTGTATACCTTTCAAACTTTAACGCAGTTATACGTGCTTATTTACTTACTTTCAACAAACATACTCCAAGGCTACCTTCTACTTTTTCTTCTGTCTTTTTCCACCAACCAAAGACTCTCTAAAAGAATACAAAGTATACTCCTCCTTATCAACGTATAACCATTTTAACAAACAGCAATATGAAAGTCAATTAAATTTGTTCAATAAAACAATGAATTGAATCCAAATAATACAATAATCGTGAAAGCTTTATAATATTTTCTATCTCATTATCATTGTAATAAATGATTGGCACAATATTCATTAAACAACAAAGTAATAATTTTTCTTCTTCTTGTAATTCTATTTTTTTAAAATAATATTGCGAAAAACAATCCAAATCAAATAAAATATCTGGTATTCTTTGATACATATCAAAAAGATCATATATGGGTAAGTCAATACTCATATTATCAATCGATAGAAATATTCTTTGTTTCAAAGAAATATGATTATAATCAAAATGTTTATAAGTTAAACAAACTCTAATTTGAGAAAAACTTTTTGTTTTTTCTAAATACTGTGATAAATAATTTCTAGCATGACATAATGAATCATGTATACGATAATAATTCATAACAAGCATCCACTGACTTGGTGAACGATATATAATCGATTCATAATTTTTAATCATTTGTTCATAATAAACTTGTCTTTCTTGAATAACAGATAAAATATCTTGATTTAATGTTTGAAAATAATCTTGATTAATTTTAGTATAATAAAAACTATTTAAATGCAAATAAGCTAATGTTTCAAAATAAAATTTTATTTTCATTTCTTTTAACAAGCCCTGACTATTATCAATATATGGCATTAAATATAAATATTTTTGTTGAAAGATTGTTAGAATTTCATTATTTTTATTTAAAAGTATCTTTACAAAACATTTTAATTGTAGAATCTCAATATATTCATAAACTTTTTCTATATTTCTAGATTCAACAACTTTAACAATATATAATTCCTTTTGTGTTTTAACTTTATAAACTTTTGGTGTTAATTTAATTAAACCTATAACTTTAATTCCATAATAGTCAGATATGACTTGTTTCATGCTATATAGGGAACAATAACAATTGTTCCTTTAGATAAATCTCGATTATGATTATAATTTTGAATCATATATTCATCTACTTGATAACGTTCTGCTATTGAACGGTAAGAATCTCCATCCTGAACAACATATAAATAATAAGTACCAATATCATTATCATCTTCATCATTCATTTCTTCTTTTTTAGCTTTTTTCACTTCTTGAGTTACTTTTGGCATATCTTCAATAATTTTTTCAACTTCAATTTGTGGTTCATTAAATGTTTGTACTTCTTCTACAACTTCATCTTGTTCTCTAATTAAACTTTCTATTTCATCACTAATATCTTCATCATGAACTTCTTCATTTTCAATTAATCTATCTGTTTCAATCACACGATCCTCATCATCTTTTACTCCATATATACTTGCTTGAATCACTAAAGATAGATTACCATCATTTAAATAATAATCAAAATCTTCCACTTTAATATTAAATTCATTTTTATCCTCAATTTTAGAAAATTGTGCTAAAATATCTAAATCAATATTTTCACGAAATTCTTTTTTCATATTTTCATCTTTATAATCTCCATTAATCATAATACTTCCATAAGCTCTCATACCTTGGTTTTCCATCTTATAATTAATAGATTCATCTACTGATATTGAAATTAATTCTTTCAATTGATGATTTAAATCAACAACTTTTTTAAAATATATCTTTTGCATACTTTCCCTCCTATAAGAAAACATATGCAAAAAATATAAAAATATGAAAAAAAGAAGTTTTCACTTCTTTACAAACATAATTTTAATATTATTTCCCAAACTTCATTAATTCCTACTTTTTTTAAACTAGAAAAACGAACAAAATAATCCTTCTTATCAAATTTGAGTGTTTCTTTAATTATCTTTTCATTTTTCTTAAGATCATTTCTTTTCAATTTATCTTCCTTTGTAGCCACAACAATAACAGGAATTTCATAATATTTAGCATATTCATACATTGTAATATCATCATGTGTAGGTTTATGACGATAATCTACAATTAACACTAATGCTTTAAGAGTATCTCTTTGGCTCAAATATGTATCTATCATATCACCAAAACTTTTCTTCATTTTATCATTAACTTTTGCATAACCATATCCTGGAACATCTACCAAACGCAATTCATCATTTATATTAAAAAAATTAAGTGTTCGTGTTTTACCAGGAGTTCCTGAAACTTTAGCTAATTTATTTCTTCCTGTTATAGTATTTATAAAACTTGATTTCCCAACATTACTGCGCCCTGCCATACAAATTTCAGGCAAATCATTTTTAGGCCATTGTGATTTCCATGCTGCACATAACATAAATTCAGCTTTATTAATTATATACATTTTTTCCTCCTTTAAAAATAGAGTCAATATATATTGACTCTATTTTAGTAATGCATGTTCTAAGACTGTATCAATATGATCAGCTAAAACAATATCTAAATCCCTTTGAACAGACTCTGGGATATCATCTATATCCTTTTCATTGTCTTTTGGAATAATAATCTTCTTAATACCACTTCGATGTGCTGAAATAGATTTTTCCTTTAAACCACCAATTGGTAATACTTGTCCTCTTAAAGTGATTTCTCCAGTCATAGCCACATCATCACGTACAGGACGATTACTAAATGCTGATAAAATAGCTGTTGTTAAAGTTACACCTGCACTTGGTCCATCTTTTTTGACAGCACCTTCTGGCACATGAATATGAATATCTTCTTTATCAAAAGCAATACTTTGTAAACCATATTTTTCACGATTAGCTTTCATATAATCTAATGCAATAGATGCAGATTCTTTCATCACATCACCTAATTGTCCTGTAATAATAAATTTACCAGAACCTGTAAAATGATTCACTTCTATTGGTAAAATATCGCCACCATATTGTGTATATGCCATTCCAGTTACAACACCTATTTGTGGTTTATTTAATTTCTTTGTATGTTCAAATGGTGCTTTTCCTAAAAATTCTTCTAAATCATGAATTTGTAATGTTAATCTTAAAGATCTATCTTTTAAAACTTTTAATACAGATTTACGACATACTCTAGCAACTAATCTTTCTAATTGTCTAACTCCTGCTTCTCTTGTATAATGACGAATAATATACATCATTGTATCATCAGGAATTATTAATTGTTCACTTGAAAGTCCATGTAAATCAAGTTGTTTTTTTAACAAATGTTTCTTAGCGATTTGAAGTTTTTCTTGTTCAGTATATGAAGAAATTTCAATAACTTCTAATCTATCTCTTAGTGGTTCAGGAATACTTCCCAAATCATTAGCAGTCGCTATAAACAATACTTTAGATAAATCATATGATTCTTCTAAATAATTATCAGAGAAGAATTGATTTTGCTCAGGATCTAAAACTTCAAGCATTGCACTTGTTGGATCACCTTTATAATCACTAGACATTTTATCAATTTCATCTAATAAAAATACAGGATTAATGACTCCAGCTTTCTTCATCCCTTGAATAATACGACCAGGCATAGAACCTAAATATGTTCGTCTATGTCCTCTGATTTCTGATTCATCTTTTACTCCACCTAATGAAGCTTTGACAAACTTCCTATTTAAAGCACGAGCAATTGATTTAGAAATAGATGTCTTTCCAACTCCTGGTGGACCAACTAAACAGATAATTGGAGCATTTAAATTTTGAGTCATTTGTTTTACTGCTAAATGCTCAACAATTCTTTCCTTTGGTTTTTCTAAACCAAAATGATCTTCATCAAGAACTTTTTCTACTTTAGAAATATCTTGTTCATCTTCTGTTTCTTGATACCAAGGTGTTTTCAAAACCCAATCAATATATGTTCTCACAACATTTGCTTCTTGAGAAGCAGCAGGCATCATATCATATCTACGTAATTCTTCTTCAATCTTATCTTTAATATGTTGAGGATATGGTTTAGATTGAATTTCTTCACGTATAAAATCAGTATCATCTTCTTTATTAGGAGTATCTCCTAATTCTTCTTTAATAGCACGTAATTTTTCTCTTAAATAATATTCTTTTTGATTTTCATCAATACTTTCTTTCACTTTTAAATTGATTTTTTCTTCTAATTCATTAATAACTTTTTCTTCTTCCATACTTGCTAAAACCAATAACAAACGTTTATTAATATCAATTTCAGCTAAAATATTTTGTTTTGTAGGAAGTTCAATATTAATATATTGACCTATTGTATCAGCTAAAGCACTAGCAGTCATACCTTGAGAAATATTTGAAAAGACTTCTCTAGGAAACATTTGTAAATTTCTGTTCATTGATTGCATTTGTGCACTTACTTTTCTAACTAAGGCAATTTCCTCATTTTTATCTCCAGAAATATCTTCAAGATATTTTGTCTTTGCAAAAAGACATCCATCTTTTTCTTCTAAAGTTAAAATTTCTATCCTTTTTTCACCTTTTACAGTTAATTTAATTGTTCCATGATTATCTCTTTTAATTCTTCTTTTCACTTTACAAAGAGTTCCGTAATGATAAACATGTTCAAAATCAGTTTTTTCATCAAGAGGATTTTTTTGTGAAATAAAGATGATATTTTCATCAAATTCATTTACACTTCTATCAATCGCTTTAAGACTGAAATTTCTTCCTACATCCAAAGATATTTCATGACCAGGAAAAACAATCATACCACGAGTACAAATGACAGGTAAATCAACTACAATATCTGTTTCATCCATATTTATAACCTCCTATTTTAAATATCTATATTTTCATCTCAGATTTATGAAAACAAGACGCTTGAAGCGTCTTATTTTATATTATCTTTGATTAATTGAATAGCTTTTCTAGTAGCTAAATCATTTTCAATTTGTCCAAGTTGACCTTCAAAAATTTGCTTCACTTCGTCAACTTCTCTACCATAATATTCAGCAATAGCTTTTATTTCATCATTTAATTCATCTTCAGAAACTTCAATATTTTCTGCTTTTACAATTTTTGAAAGAATCAAATTAAATTTCACACGTTCTTCAGCTTGTACTCTCATTTCAGCTTTCATATCATCAGTTGTTTTTCCAGTCAATTGTTGGAATAATTCCATATTTAAACCTTGTTGAGAAATATTTTGTTCTACTTCTCTTAACATATTTTGTGTTTCAGTTTCAATCATGACTTCTGGAACATTAAATGGTGTATTTTCAATAACTGCTTTAAAAATATCATCATTAAACTTATTATCAACTTCAGTTTGTTTTCTATTTTTAATTTGTTCTTTTGTATAAGTTTCTAAATCAGCTAATGTTTCAATTCCATCAATATTAACATCTTTAGCTAATTCATCATCAATTTCAGGTAATACTTTTGTTTTAATTTCATGAACTTTTACTTTGAATACAACTTCTTGTCCAGCTAAATCTTTTGCTTGATAATTTTCTGGGAAAGTTACATTTAATTCCTTTTCTTCATCAACTTTCATACCAATAACTTGTTCTTCAAATCCAGGAATAAAACTTCCAGAACCAATTTCTAATGGATGGTTTTCTCCCTTTCCACCTTCGAAAGCAACACCATCTTTAAATCCTTCAAAATCAATAACTGCTGTATCGCCATTTTCTACAACACCATCTTCTTTAAGAACTAATTCTGCAAATTGATTTTGATAATTCTTTAATTCTTCTTCAATTTCTTTTTTTGTAACTCTAACAGTTGTTTTTTTGATGTCTAACCCTTTATATTCTCCTAATTCAAATTCAGGAGCCACAGGAGCAATAACTGTTACTTTTAAAACATCTTCAGTTAATTCATCTACTTTGACTTGTGGTTGCCCAACAGGATTGACCTCATTATCTAATAAAATACCTGCATAATTTTTTTGTAAAATCATATCAGTTGCTTCTTCTAAAATAGCTGCTTTTCCAATTCTAGCTTTTACCATTTTAGCAGGAGCCTTCCCTTGTCTAAAACCATCAACTTTTACATTTCTAGCTAATTTTGTTAATGCTTTATCTTGTGCATCTTTCCATTCTTCAGTTGAGAATGTTACTTTTACTTCTACTTCACAATTTTCTAGTTTGTTACAAACTGTTTCCATTTATACTTCCTCCATTATTTCAACACGGTTATTATACATGAATCATTACTATAATGCAACAGTTTTAACACTCTATTTATTCGAGTGCTAATTATTTTGAATCCATTTGATAAAATCAACACTTTTTATACACCTTACCTGTTACTACATACGCTTTACACACTTTTTATAAATTCTTTTTCATTTTTTTATAGCTAAGATTCACTTTTTCTCTTGATTTTTGAAGTTTTGTCATATCAATATGTATATATCTATCATTAACCTTATCCAACTTGTGTCCCAATAATTTCATTATTATTCTATAATCAACATCACTATCAACACATTTTTTTACAAATGAATATTTAAACATATGCAATGATAAAGAATCAACACTGAAATAATCTTTTTTATGCAAATTAACCATATTCATTGTTATTAGTTTCACTTTTGTATTTAGAACAATCAATCTTTCAAGATGGAATTACTCTAAAAGATAAATCTGTTTTCATAGTATCAAAACGATATGTATATACTTCATTTGATGTTTCATCTTAATAAGATTATTAACATCATTCAACACTTCTTATCAATCATTTTCATGTCATTAAATATATAAATAACCAATTAAATAATACTAGAATAAGAGTTATAAGTAAATACTCTAACGATTAAAAATCCTTGGAATATAGAATTCTTAAAAATAAATATAGACTTTTACTCAAAAATCCAGAAGATCATTAATAATGAGACTTTTAAAAAAGATAAAATATTAGGAATCAGTACATCCCAATCTAATATTATACATCAAATGACATTATTAAGTGATAAAATACATAAGACCTTTAAACTTTAAAAACTATATAAATTATTTAACAATATCACTTGTAGAAAGAATTGAATTCAATTACAAATGATTTTAGAAATTTAAATATTGAAGAAATCAGATTTATCATCTAATGATGAATAAAAGGACTCAATATTTACATATATCAAGCCCTTATCATTTTTTAAAACATTTTGTTAAATCAGTATAAATTTTTAAAATACCACAAAATTAACTTCCTAAAAAGTTTTTCATTATAGTCTTTTCATTTAATACAACTATCAATTCATTTTCTTTTTACATACATCACATACCAATAAATAGTATACAAGATTATAGCCACTAATTGTGTATAATTAAATATCCCTATTAATAATGAATAATTTAATTCCCATGATAAACCTACTTGTCTAGATATAAAACGTTCTATAATTAGCAAAAGAATCCAAAATACCAATAATATGATTATAACACGAAGAGAAAATTCACTCTCTTTTCTAGTATAAGGTATTTTTAATATAATCAAAATATAACTGCTAACTCTTTTTCCAACTCTATATACTGCTTCAAATATCATTTAACACATGATGAAATAAAATCAGGAATAAAACTACATTTTTCTTGGTTTTATAAAGAATGAAGCAGCCAATAATATAAAAAATATGAGTCTTGTATAGGTGTAAATACCTATAAGTTCAAAATTATTAATTTCCCAATCCATGCCTAACTGATTATATTTATATATCTCAACTATACCTAAAACAATCCAAAGTATACACAATATTTTTAAACTATGAGAAAGAAATTTTGATATTTCTCTTTTATAGATCACTCTTATTAATATAAAAATCAAACTTAATAAAATAATTTCTAAGATAATATATAACATCTTAAGATTCCTTTCTATATATTCAGGTTATTTACTTTTATATACACCTGTTCCATAAAATGTACCTGGTTCTTTTGCTGTTGAATATGTTGACCAAACTTCTGAAAGTGAATGACTATACCACTTTCCTTGATATGAAGTTAAATAATAACAACTAATTAATCCTTTTTTCGCTTTATACACTGCTTCATAAGGTGCTTTTTTACCCAATCATTTACTTCACACACCAACAAGTAACTTGCAATAACTGAACCACCAATTCCTAACCATGTACATAATGATGTAGCTACAGTTTTAGAAATTCCTTTAACAGTCAATTTACTTACAGTAGTTTCCAAAGTTTTAGATTCTAAAACTTTGGATAATTTATCTTTTATAGAAAAAACACTTAAAGCTAAAAAAACATTCTTTGCATACTCTTTAGAAATGTATCCCCTTTAGATTAATAACATTAATTGAGATATTTATTGTTTTTTATTAAAAATTAAAATGTCTTAATATATCATTTTAACAACACACTTATGTATACTTCTTGAATCTAAGTATAGTTATTTATAGATATGTATAGATAGTTATCGTCTTTACTAAGAATTCAAATTATACGATAAAATCAAAGTAACTTGAATTCATCAATATTTTTTCAATATCAATCACACTCTATTTGTTTGAGCGCTAAAATATTTTCTTCAATTTCACTTTTATCACAATAATATATAATTTCTAAATCCTCAAAATCAATAGATATTGATTGTAAAGTTGCTACATAATAATGAATAGTTGCAGCCATTATATGATATTCATCTTCATATATTTCTTGAGGATACACTGAATATAAATAATATTCTAAATATTCAACACATTGTTGAAAAAGTGTTGGATTTTCATCTTCTAACCCATTTTCTAAATATTTAATAATTCCATTATATTGATCTTGTTGTAAAACAAGTGGCATATAACTAGGATTAAAATCATAAACTTTTCCAAATTTTTCAACTTCAAAATATTCATCCACTTGCTGTTCAATCATTATTTCCATTAATAAAGATTTAGCAAAATAATGACGTTTAGGATGACTTAAATAATCTCTAATTGTAGGAATGATTAATCTTATATTTAATTGTTGTAATTGATCTAATGCCATATATAACAAATCATCATTACATTCTTTATTTTTTAAAATTTGTTCAATTTCTTCAATAGAAAAAATCTGATTTTTAGATTCAACTTCCCAATGAGCTTCCTGCTTTTCTAATAAAACCTGATCATAAGCAGTATTAAACAACATTTCATATTGATAAGGTATATAAGGCATAGATAGTTCTTCAATTAATATATCTATAGCTTCATCATAATCACCTAATTCTTTTAAAGTCGTAACATACATAGAAACAACATCATAATATGTTTCTTTTGCATTCGCTTTTGCATATAGACCTTCTTGTTTAGCATGTTGATATTCACCAAGACCAACCCAACAAACTAACCTTAAATATCTTGTATTTTCATCATTCATATCATTAAGCATAGATAGTGCTTGTTGATATTCACCTTCTTGAATGAGTTCTTCAACCATTATATACCTCCTTTATCAGTAATAGTCATTTTATCAAAGAAATATCGTTTAATCAAATAGAAAGCAAAGAAAAAGTCCAATAATGGACTTATTCATCACCAAAACATACACCAATAGCTTTAGCAGCCTTGACTAATTCACCATTAGGATCAACATGTTTTTGTTGTCCTACTCTTGCAGCACCAATAACTTCTTCTAATGAAGTATATCCCATCTTATCACCATTAATTGTAACAACATTACCAAAATGACCTTCATTAATTAAATCAGCAGCTGCTACACCATAACGTACTGAAAGAATACGATCATAAGCAGAAATATCTCCACCACGAATAATATGTCCTGGATTAACAGAACGAACTTCATGATTTGGAATCACTTTTTCTAAATCATCAGCAACTTTTGCAGCAATTCCACCTAAACGAATAGGATCAGGAGAATCCTCTACAATTTTACCAATAACTTTTGTTCCATCAGCATATTTTGCACCTTCAGCAACAGCAACAACTGTATATGGTAAACCTGCTTCATCACGTTTTTGAATAGCTTTTGCTACATTTTCAATAGTAAATGGAATTTCTGGAATCAAACATACTCCTGCATTACCTGCTAACCCAGCATATAAAGTAATCCATCCAGCATCTCTTCCCATTAATTCACAACAAATAACACGATGATGTGATTTTGCTGTTGTTTGTAAACGATCAATGAACTCAGTTCCAACAGTCATTGCAGAAATAAATCCATAAGTAACATCTGTACTTGCTAAATCATTATCCATTGTTTTAGGAACTCCAATAACATTAACACCTTTTCTTGAGAAATCTCTTGCACTTGTTAATGTTCCATCTCCACCTAAAACAACCAATACATCAACACCTGCTTTTTTTAAGTTTTCAACACCTACATCACTAACATCTTTTTTAACTTTTCCACCTTTTCCATCATCAACCAAATAATCAAAAAGGTTGTCTTTATTAGAACTAAATAAAATTGTTCCACCTTCTTTATAGATGTTTTCTACTTTTTCTTCAGTTAATTCTATATAGTTATTATTGTATAAACCTCTATACCCATAAACATAACCTATAACTTCCCAACCATATTTACGAATAGCAGTTTTTGTAATTGTTCTAATAACAGCATTCAATCCAGGACAATCTCCCCCACCTGAAAGCAATGCAATTCTTTTTACTTTCTTTTCCATCTTCTTATCCTCCAATTATTCATCCTTATTTAGTATAATAAAAATCTTTCAAGATAGCAACAAAAAAATGAATACATTTCTATGAATTTGCTAAAAAAATCACAACAATATTTAATTTTGTTACAAACAGTTTTTATTTTTCAATACTTGTACAACTTTTTTTAATGGTAAGCCAATCACATTATCTATATCTCCTTCAATATAATCAACAAAACAATCAGCTGTACCTTGAATACCATATGCTCCAGCTTTCCCTTTCCATTCACCAGATACTATATAATTATCAATCATATTTGAAATATCTTTAAAAAACACTTTCGTACAATCAATAAAAGTGATTAATTCATCTTGAAAATAAATAGCAACAGCAGTATAAACTTCATGTTTATGACAAGATAAAGATGACAAAATCATTCTTGCTTCATTTTCATCTTTAGCTTTTCCAATAATTTGACCTTGAAAATATACAATTGTATCAGCAGCTATCACTATATCAAAAGGGTGTTTTTGATGAATAGGTGTTACTTTATCAATAGCTAATCTTTGAAGTTTATCTTCCAAAGATAATGTTTCATCTAAAGTTTCTTCTATAGAAGAAGCATCGATTATAAAATCGATGCCCTCACGTTCTAATAATTCTCTTCTTCTTGGTGAAGTAGAAGCTAGAATAATTCTATTCTTCATTTTTCTTTTCTTCTTTTTGTTTAATAGGTTTAGGTAATAGTGCTTTTCTAGAAACATTAACACCCTTGTCAGTTATTTTACTTACCTTTACTTTGACTATATCACCTAATTTTAAAACATCAGAAACTTTATTAATTCTTTCATGAGCAACATCACCAACATGTAAGAATCCATTTGTCCCTTCAAATAATTCAACAAATGCAAATTTATCTTCAACTCTTACAACTTTACCATCATATATTTCACCAACTTCAGCTTTGCGTACAATACTTTCAATCAATTTTGCAGCAATATCAATGGCTTCTTGATCATAATGATAAATAGTTACTCGACCATCTTGTTCAATATCAATCTTAACATCATGAGATTTTTCAATAATTTCATTAATTGTTTTTCCACCTGTTCCAATAACATCCTTAATTTGATCAGGTTCAATTTTCATCATATATACTTTAGGTGCATATTCACTTAATTGATTTCTAGGTTCATTAATTGCACCTAACATACAATCCATAATTTGTTGTCTACCAACTTTAGCTTGAGCTAAAGCTTCTTCTAAAATTTCTTTAGTAATACCATCAATTTTAATATCCATTTGTAATGCACAAATACCATTTTTAGTTCCTGCAACTTTGAAGTCCATATCTCCTAAATGATCTTCCATACCTTGAATATCAGTTAAAATAGTATAATCTTCACCCTTTTTAACAAGACCCATTGCAACACCACTTACTGGATTACTTATCGGAACTCCTGCTGCCATCAAAGCCATAGAAGAAGCGCAGATGGATGCTTGTGAAGAAGAACCATTTGATTCTAATACTTCAGAAACAACTCTAATTGTATATGGAAATTCATCTTCAGAAGGTATAACTTGTGCAAGTGCTCTTTCTCCTAAAGCTCCATGTCCTATTTCACGACGACCTGGCGCTCCCATTCTACCAGTTTCACCAACTGAATATGGTGGGAAATTATAATGATGCATAAATCTTTTTTGATCTTCCAAACCTAAACCATCAATTTTTTGATGTTCTCCTAATGCTCCTAAAGTACAAGCAGATAAAACTTGTGTTTCTCCACGTGTAAATAATGCAGAACCATGTACTCGAGGTAATAAATCAATTTGAGCATTTAATGGTCTAACTTCATCAACTTTGCGACCATCTGGTCTTACCTTATCTTCAGTAATGAGTCTTCTTACTTCATCTTTTTCTAAATCATGTAAAACAATTTTCACCTGTTTAATAACTGATTCTTGCTCTTTTAAATCAGCATATTCTCTATCTTCAAACATTGAAACAACTTCAGCATTAATATCATCAATAGCACCATATCTTTCAAGTTTACCAGGAATACGAACAGCATTAATCATTCTTTCCTTAGCAATACTTTCTACTTCTTGAACAATGTCTTGATTCAATTCAAATAATGGAATTTCAATTTTCTCTTTTCCACATGCTTCTACAACTTGCTCTTGAAAAGCAATAAGTTCTTTAATCTTTTCATGTCCAAACATTAATGCATTTAACATTGTTTCTTCATCAACTTCTTTTGCATCTGCTTCAACCATATTAATAGCATCTTTTGTTCCAGCAACTTCAAGATTAATTAAACTTCTTTCCATATCCTCTGGACCTGCATTCACAGTAAATTCTCCATCAATCAAACCAACATTAACACCAGCAATTGGCCCATTAAAAGGAATATCAGATAAACATAATGCTAATGATGCTCCTAACATAGCTGCCATTTCTGGAGTTGCTTCTTGATCTACTGATAAGACTGTATTCACAACTTGAACTTCATTTCTAAACCCATCTGCAAATAAAGGACGAATAGGTCTATCAATCATACGAGCAGTTAATGTTCCATGCTCACTAGGACGTCCTTCACGTTTTAAAAATCCTCCTGGAATCTTTCCAACAGAATATAATTTTTCTTCATATGTAACTGTTAATGGGAAAAAATCTACATCTTTAGGTTCTTTTCCTGCAACTGCTGTAGATAAGATAACAGTATCATTATATCTTACTAAAACAGAGCCATTAGCTTGTTTGGCTAATTCACCAGTTTCCACTGTTAATTTTTTTCCATAAAATTCAGTACTAAATACTTGTTTTGACATATTATATTTCCACCTCATTCATAATCTCATTCATTATATCATAAAATATTCTAATAACAAACATTTATTTCAAAAAGAAAAGAGATTACCTCATCTCCTTTTTGTGTTGTAAATGTACCCCTATATGACCTATTCCTAAAATCAAAGAAGAACCCACCAATAAATAGCAATGACTTGCTATACCCAACAAAATAAAAGCAAGAATTGGTAAAGTTGCTCCTGGAACAGGAATTTGTAAAAACGAACCATAAAAATATTCAAGTGTATGTTCACTTGTAAAATAACGCATCCAATAACATTCATATAAAATTATCAATACTATTGAAAAAAACAAATAAATACTCATTGTATACTCAATTGGATGAAAATGAACAATAGCAAAACAAGTTACAAGAATTTCACCAATTTTTTCCAACAATAATAAATACTTATTTTCATTCTTAGAACTATATCCTATTGGTTGATTGTATAGCCATATTATATTAGGAATCATCAATAAGCACAAATAAATAATTCCTATTATAGATATATGTATATTAATTCTATCCATTTTTACAACCTATAAACTTAAAAATAAACCTGCAATATTAAAATAGACAAGTAATGATAAAGCATCAACAATAGTCGTTATAAAAGGACTTGCCATGACAGCAGGGTCAAAACCAATCTTACTTGCTATAACAGGTAAAGTACATCCTACAAACTTTGCAACAATAACTGTTACAAATAAAGTCATACACACAATAAAAGCAACAACCATAGATGTTTGATCAATCAACATAATTTTAATAAAATTAGCAATTGATAAAGTAGCTCCAACCATCACAGATACTTGTATTTCTTTCCATATAATAAGTGGTAATTCTTTAAATTCAACCTCATCTAAAGATAAAGCACGAATAACAGATACAGATGCTTGTGAACCACAATTTCCACCACTATCCATCAACATTGGAATAAAAGAAGTTAATATCACACATGTTGAAAGTGCAGCTTCAAACCCTTGAATAATTTTACCAGTAATAGATGCTGAAATCATTAACAATAATAACCAAGGAATACGTTTTTTATATGTTTCAAACACACTTGTTTTCATATAAGGTTGATCTGTTGGAGTAATAGCCGCCATCATTTCAATATCCTCAGTCGCTTCCTCTTCTAAAATATCCATAACATCATCAACTGTAACAATACCTACTAAACGATTTTCATTATCAACAACAGGCATAGCTCCAAAATCATACTTTTGAAATTGTTTAGCAACCTCTTCTTGATCATCTAATGTATGAAGTGTAATAACATTTTCAGTCATTAAATCTTTTAAACTTTCATTCGCATTAGCTAAAATAATTTCCCTTAAAGTTACAGTTCCTAACAAATGTTTTTGAGCATCTGTTACATAACAAATATTAATTGTTTCTTTATCAACACCTGTTTTTCTAATTCTTTCAATTGCATCTTGAACATCCATATATGCACGTAAATCAACAAACTCCACTGTCATGATACTACCAGCAGAATCTTCAGGATATTTTAATAAACTGTTAATATCTCTTCTTGTTTCTTGATCAGTTGCTGCTAATACTTTTTTTACAACATTTGCAGGCATTTCTTCTAACATATCAACAGCATCATCAGAATAAAGATCATTCATAATTTGACCAATTTCACGATTTGTAAGTGATTCAATAATCATTTGTTCATATTCAACAGGAATATATGAAAACACTTCTGCTGCATTATCTTTAGGTAATAATCTAAAAATACGTACAACATCTTCCCTATCATCTATTGTTTCAATAATTTCAGCAATATCTGCTTCATTTAAATCAACTAATATCTCTCTAATTTGATGATAACTTTTTTCATTCAATAAACTTTTAATTTGTTTTTCTAATTCTTCAATTCTTTCTTCCATAATTGTTCCTCCAGATTTAATTGTATATTTTGAATAAAAGTCGGCTCTGGAACATCATTATCTTCGTAAAACATACAATCACATCCTTCCATAACAATTTAACCATTCCTATTATAAACTGAATAAAGAAAAAAAGATATTCTTTTTTCAATATCTTTTATCTTCTTAAACCTAATTTGTCAACTAATGCAGTATATCTGTCAAGATCTTTATTCTTTAAATATTTTAATAAATCTCTTCTTCTACCAACTTTCTTTAAAAGACCTCTATTAGAATGATAATCTTTCTTATGAACTTTAAAATGTTCATTTAATTTGTTGATATCAGCAGTTAATACAGCAATTTGAACTTCTGGAGAACCTGTATCTCCTTCTTTTCTTGCATATTCTTGCATAATAGCAGTTTTCTCTTCTTTAGTTAACATAAAATTTCCTCCTTGTTTTTAACTTAGCCATTTCCAAGATATAGATTTGAGGACTCTTATATCCTAGATATAGCCGCATTAGTAATTATAAAGATTATTAAAAATAAGTCAAGTATTCTGGATATTTTTTTGATTTTTTCCTTTCATTAAATAAATCGCAATTCCTAATAATATAAATCCAATAAAATGTAACCAATCAAATGACTCTTTTAAGAAAAATAATGATTCAATATATGTTACAATTGGGTTTAACCCTAGAAAAAAACTTGTCTTAAAAGCTCCGATTTTCTCAATAGCTTTTATATATGTTACTTGTATATATGCAAAACCTATGCCTGAAATTAAAATAAATAATAGCCAATAAAATAATGGTATATGAAGCAATTGTTTCATATCAAATTGATCAACTAAAATACAATGTAAAAATAGAAACATAAAACCATATAACAATTCATAAAAAGATAAACTTAAAGTATGACTTAATTGCCATTTCTGTATCAAAACATTTCCCAACATATATAAAATCATCCCTATAAATAAATAATAAAATCCAATACGAATAGAGAATATCTGAAAATGAATAGATAACAAAAAAGCAAAAACAGTTATACAAATAGCTATATATTCATATAAGTTCCCTTTCTTTTTTAACAATACTAAAGAAAAAATAAAAGTAAATACTGGAGCCAATGCATTCATAAAAGCATTATCAATACCTTTAACTTCACTCATACCTAAAAATGTAAAATAAAAATTCAAATAAATAGCTAAAATAGAAATAATTATTATTTTATACTTATTCTCACAATGAAAATCTATATGTTTTATTTTCATATATAATGCAATAAATAAACAAGATAAAAGAACACGTATTGTTGCTAGTAATAAAAATGATACTTCAGATAATAGCAATTTCATAACAATCACATTTGTTCCCCAAAAAAAACTTGCCAATAATAATTGTAAATAAATCGACATCAAATCACCACTATAAGTATGACCATTTTCTTCTATTTCAAAAATAAATTTTATAAAAAATATATAATGATATTATATTAACACTTCAAGAATATGAGAATATGAATATAGAAGATTAAAAAAGCGAGATTTTATTTCTCGCTTTTTTCATGACTTTATTTCACTTTCACAGTCTTTGTAGCACTATATGTTCCATAATACTTCTTTCCACTTACTGTCTTATAAGCTC
>CAJUOS010000018.1 GCA_910588075.1 uncultured Erysipelotrichaceae bacterium
ATAGAGAAAAGAAAACTGAAGAATTATTTTAATCCTCCAGTTATATTATAGAGCCTTAAAAGTTCCAAATGGAACTTTTTCTTTAT
The DNA here is from genome assembly GCA_910588075.1 of uncultured Erysipelotrichaceae bacterium. GTDB lineage: Bacteria > Bacillota_I > Bacilli_A > Erysipelotrichales > Coprobacillaceae > MGBC163490. Next base: position 87 of record CAJUOS010000018.1, read on the forward strand.
AATTGTTTTTTTACAAATAGCATAAACTTGTGTATAATAGAGAGAAATAGAAATGGAGATTATTATGGATATTAAAAAAATAAAAAAAGAATCTAATCAAATATATTTAAAATATCGTAAACAAATTATACCAGAGTTCTTTTTTGTAGGATATGTGAGTTTATTAGCACAATATTTGCAAAGTGGATTATTTTCTTTTTTTGTATCATTGTTTTTATGTACAGTAGGACATGGTTATGTAAAATGTGCTATGAAATTAGTTGATGAGGATAATGTTTTACTTAATTATCATGATTCTATGATAGGGATAATGGAGTTTGCGAGAGTAGCTCCAGCTTATTTAATGCGTAAAGCTGTAATCTTATTTTTAACAATCATCTGTGGAATACCTATGACTTTTTATTTTAAAAATAATCTTACATTTTTATCTTTAGATTGGATTTCATCATTAGGAAATGCTTTCATTCAAACTGAATTACTTATTCCTGATTTTGAAATAATTTTAATGGTGATAACACATGTCCCCATATTGATTAATCTTTTCTTTTGTATAATGATTTATATGTTATTAACAGCATTATTGACACCTGTACCTTATATTATGGAACAAGAGGAGTTTTCTTGGAATGAGTCCTTATTATGTTCTATTCGTTTAATGAAAGGGAAAGTTTTACAGTTTGTTCATTTATATATTTATTATTTGATAAGACATATTTTTTATTTTATTGTAGCAGGATTGATTATTCTTTTTGTTGGTAAAATAAATGAAATACTTATGTTGTTTTGTATGATTGTTTCTTTGATTTTGTATATAGATGTATTTAAAGGAAGATTTGAATTAGCTAAATATTTATTTTATAAGGAAATAAGAGGGGATAGAAGTGAGAGATGTTTCAACAATTAAAAAAATAGTTATAAAAGTAGGTTCTTCTTCTTTATGTAATCATAAAGGAAAAATAGATAAAGAGAAAATACTACAACTTGTTTTACAAATATCAAAATTAAAAAAAATGGGATATTCAGTTGTTTTGGTTTCTTCTGGAGCGATAGCTTCTGGGATGGGTGCATTGAATTTAGATTGTAAACCACAAACATTACCAGAAAAACAAGCACTAGCGGCTATTGGACAAGCAAGGCTTATGCAAATATATGAAGATATTTTTCAATTGTTTCAGATGAAATGTGCACAAGTTTTATTAAATCATGATGATTTTGATGATCGTAAGCGTTTATTAAATTTATTTCATACATTAAATGCTTTAATGGATTATGGTGTGATACCTATTATTAATGAGAATGATGCTTTAGCAGTTGATGAAATTAAAGTTGGTGATAATGATACATTAGCAGCTTTATTGGTTCCTGTTATTGAAGCAGATTTATTGGTTTTAGTGAGTGATATTGATGGTTTATATACTGCTAATCCATTTGAAGATAAGAATGCTCAATTGTTAAAATATGTTGATTGTGTTAATGAGGAAATAGAAAATATGGCAGGAGGAGCATCATCACATATAGGAACTGGTGGAATGATGACTAAAATTCGTGCTGCTAAAATTGTAAATGCTTATGGAAGTCATATGGTTATTGTGAATGGAAATAGAGAGAATAGTCTTTTACATATTTTTGATAATGAAGAAAATGGAACTTGGTTTAATGGTAGTGGTGGTCAAAGCTTAAATGCAAGAAGTCATTGGTTAACTTATCGTACAAGCTCTAAAGGGACTATTGTTGTGGATAATGGGGCTGTACAAGCTTTAAAGGAATATCGTAGGAGTTTATTGCCTAAGGGAATTATAGATGTTCAATCTCAGTTTTTAAGAGGACAGGTTATAGATATTGTTGATTGTCAGGGAAAAATTATTGCAAGAGGACTTTGTAATTATTCTAGTGAAGAAATTAAATTGATAAAAGGTCATAATACAAGTGATATAGAAGATATTTTACATTATAAAGATTATGATGAAGTTGTTCATGCAAATAATATGGTTATTATTGGAGGATAAAAATGGATAAGATTTTAGAAGAGAAATTAAAAAAAGCAAAACAAGCAAGTCGTCAAATGATGAAAGTTAATTCACAAACAAAAAATGAAGCTTTAGAACTTATTTCAAAAGCATTATTAAATCATATTGATGAAATTATATTAGAAAATCAAAAAGATATTCAAAACGCTAAGGATAATCATATGTCATCAGCAATGATTGATCGTCTTTTATTAGATGAAAAACGTATTATTTCAATAGCTAATGATGTAAAAAAGTTAATAACATTAAAAGATCCTATAGGGGATATCATAAGGGATATTTCTAGACCTAATGGATTACATATTCAACAAGTGAGAGTTCCTATTGGGGTATTTGGGATTATTTATGAGTCAAGACCAAATGTAACTGTAGATATAGCATGTTTATGTATTAAATCAAGTAATGTTTGTGTATTAAAAGGTGGTAAAGAAGCTTTACACTCAAACAAAATTCTTACTCAAATAATGCGAGATGCAATTAAAGATATCTTACCCATGGAAGCAATTCAACTCATTGAGAATACAGATCGTTCAATGGTTACACAACTGATTACAGCAAATCAATATGTTGATGTTGTTGTGCCACGAGGTGGAAAAGGATTGATTAATCATGTTGTGATGAATGCCACAGTGCCTGTTATTGAAACAGGAGCAGGGAACTGTCATTTATATATTGATAAAGATGCTAATATAGAAAAAGCTATTCATATTTCTATTAATGCAAAGATGCAAAGACCATCTGTATGTAATGCAATTGAAACTATTTTAGTTCATCAAGATATAGCCTCACAGTATCTTATTGAGATAGAAAAAGCTTTTAATGAACACGTAGAGATAAGAGGAGATGAAATTGTTCAATCTATGATTTCGTGTCAATCTGCAACACTAGATGATTATGCTCAAGAATATGATGATTATATTGTAGCTATAAAAGTCGTTAAATCATTAGAGGAAGCGATTGATCATATTTATAAATATTCAACTCAACATTCAGAATGTATTGTTACTGAAAATGAAGAAACAGCACAAATCTTTTTAACATCATTGGATTCTGCTTGTGTTTATCATAATGCATCTACTCGTTTTAGTGATGGAGGAGAATTTGGATTTGGTGCAGAGTTGGGGATAAGTACTCAAAAATTACATGCTAGAGGACCATTAGCCTTGTTAGAAATGACATCATTCCAATATCGTATTTATGGTAATGGTCAAATCAGAGAATCATAAAAGTTGAAATTATTTCAACTTTTTTAAATACATGAAATGTCAATTTTATAATATTATTGACATCTTATTTGCATATTACTATAATAGTTAGTATGCTAAGTAACGGTGGTGAGAAGATGGAATATGAGTATTTGAATATTATTATAGGAGAATTAAAGATTTTACGAAAATTACAACTTAAATTATTAAGTCAATATTGTGAAAATATAACTCCTGAACAAGTAAAATTGTTGTATTTGATTAAGAAAGAAAAATTAAAACAAAAAGAAATTGCTCAACATCTTCATATTACTGAAGCTACACTCTCAGTAAGAATTAAACGCTTAGTTGATTTGGGATGGATAGAAAGAGTTATGGATAAAGATGATAAAAGATTGAATACAATCGTTTTATCTGATCAAGGGGAACAATTAATGGATAAGATTGAAGATGCATTTAATCATTATCAAAAAATTATATGTCAAGGACTTACAAAAAAAGATTATGAATATGTTTTACAGTTTATCCATAAAATACAAGAGAATCTAAAGGAGGAGATGGAATGATCAAATTACGAAAGTATACTTATAAATTTTGGTTAGCTATTGTCTTATGTATTGGATTTGTTTTTATTCAATCTCAATCTGAATTAGCTTTGCCAGATTATATGAGTACAATAGTAACAAATGGTATTCAAGCAGGTGGTTTTGATACTTCTATTGCTGAAGTTATGAGTGCGGATATGTACCAACATTTATTAATTTTTACTCATGATAAACAAAAGAAAGTGATTGAATCAAGTTATACTTTTAAAAAATATAATCAACTAGATAAAGATATTAAAACAAAATTTCCTCAAATGAAAGATGGCTATGTTTTAAAGGAACTTTCACTTGAAGAACAAAAAGAGTTAGAAACAGCATTGATAAAACCTATGTTAATGGTCTCAGCTATTGATTCTATGGATCCCCATTCTTTGGAATATAAAGAAAAATTTGGACATATTCCAGAAGGAATAGATATTTATCAAGCTATATCTATGATGGATCAAAATACAAAAGATCAAATGACACAACAAATTGATTCACAGATAGAAGCAATGGGTGAATCAACAATGCTAATAGCTGCTGGAAATGGAGTTAAAAATGAATATATAAAGTTAGGGGCAGATGTAGATGCTGTTCAAAATGATTATATTTTTCTTGCAGGTTTGAAGATGTTAGGTATTGCTTTATTAGGTTCTGTTGCTGCTATGGCATCAGCATTTCTTTCTTCACGAGTAGGCTCTGGAGTTGCTAGAGATTTAAGACGTGATGTTTTTAAAAAAGTAGAAAGTTTTTCTAATACAGAATTTAATAAGTTTTCTACTGCTTCATTGATTACAAGAACAACAAATGATATTACACAAGTACAAATGTTAATGATTATGTTATTAAGAATTGTTTTATTTGCTCCAATGATGGGGATAGGTTCTTTATATAAAGCATTAACACATTCAACTTCTATGACTTGGATTATTTTAATGATATTAATTGTTATTACTGTGATACTTCTTGTTTTAATAAAAGTTGTAATGCCTAAATTTAAAATTATTCAATCTTTAATTGATAGATTAAATTTAACTATGAGAGAAAACTTATCAGGAATTTTAGTTATTCGTGCATTTGGAAATGAAAAACATAGTGAAGAACGTTTTGATAAAGCTAATGATGATTTAACAAAAGTCAATTTGTTTGTTAATAGAGCTATGGCAACTTTAATGCCTATTATGATGTTTATTATGAATATTGCAACAGTTTTCGTTGTTTGGGTTGGAGCACAACAATTAGATTTAGGAAATATTGCTATTGGAGAAATGTTAGCATTTATACAATATGCAATGCATATTATTATGTCATTTTTATTTGTTGCAATGATTTTTATTATGATTCCAAGAGCAAGTGTTGCAGCTGAAAGGGTTTATGAAGTTTTATCTACAAAAGTAGAAATACAAGATCCAATAAAACCATTAGATTTTGATAAAAATAAAAAAGGACTTATAGAATTTAAAGATGTATCATTTCAATATCCTGGTGCACAAGAAGCAGTTTTAAGTCATATTGATTTTATTGCAGAACCTGGTAAAACAACAGCTTTTATAGGTTCGACTGGTTCAGGAAAATCAACATTAGTGAATCTCATTCCACGTTTTTATGATGTGAGTGAAGGAGAAATCTTTGTTGATGGTGTTAATATTCAACAAGTTAAACAACATGATTTAAGAGAATTAATAGGAATAGTGCCACAAAAAGGTATTCTTTTTTCTGGAACAATACGTTCTAATCTTCAATATGGAGCTCATCATGCATCAGATATGGAATTGAGTGAAGTGATTAGGATTGCTCAAGCTAAAGAATTTGTAGATGATAAACCACAAGGATTAGATGAAGAAATTTCACAAGGTGGAACGAATGTTTCAGGAGGACAAAAGCAACGTTTAGCTATTGCTAGAGCTTTAGCTAAGAATCCAGAGATATTGATATTTGATGATAGTTTTTCTGCACTTGATTTTAAAACTGATGCTATATTAAGAAAAGAATTAAATCAACTTACAAAGAAAACAAAGAGTACAGTTTTGATAGTTGGACAAAGAATTGCATCAATTATGGATGCAGATCAAATTATCGTTTTAGATAATGGAAAAATTGTTGGAAAAGGAACTCATGATGAATTATTGAAGTCATGTCAAGTTTATCAGGAGATTGCTTATTCACAACTTTCAAAGGAGGAATTAGCCAATGCATAGACATGGAAAAGTTTCGACAGAGAAAGCAAAGGATTTTAAAGGAACAATAAAAAAACTTTTTGTTTATTTGAAACCTTACTATTTGAAATTTGTTTTGATTATGATTTTTGCATCAGGTTCTACTATTTTTTCTATTTTTGGTCCTAAAATATTAGCCAAAGCAACTGATCAATTAAGTGAGGGTATTTTTGCAAAAGTATCTCATACTGGAGGAATTGATTTTGAAGCAATTGCACAGATTTTAATTTTTTTAGGATGTATTTATTTATTAAGTGCATTTTTGAATTATATTCAAGGTTATTTAACTTCTGGAATTTCTCAAAAAGTTGCATATGATTTAAGAAAAGATATTTCAGAAAAGATGAATAGTTTACCATTAAGTTATTTTGATAAACATTCAAGTGGAGATATATTATCTCGTGTAACAAATGATGTAGATTTAATTGCTCAATCTTTAAATCAAAGTATGACACAAATTGTTACATCATCTGTAACATTGATAGGTGTTTTCATTATGATGATTAGTATCAATATTCCAATGACTTTAATGGCATTATGTGTTTTACCTGTCTCTATGTTTTTGATGTCAATGATTATGAAAAGAACACAGAAATACTTTTTTAAACAACAAGAAGGCTTAGGGAATGTCAATGGACATATTGAAGAGATGTATGGTGCTCATCAAGTTGTTAAGGCTTTTAATGGTGAAGATGCTTCTGTTGCACAGTTTGAAATTTATAATGATGAGCTTTATCATTCAGCTTGGAAATCACAATTCTTTTCTGGATTAATGCAACCAATAACAGGATTTATTGGAAATGTAAGTTATGTAGGTGTTTGTTTATTAGGTGGTTTTTTAGCAAGTGGAAAGACTATTTCAATAGGAGATATTCAAGCTTTTATTCAATATGTTAGACAATTTAATCAACCTATTACTCAACTTGCTCAAATTATGAATCAATTTCAATCAACAGCAGCAGCGGCTGAACGTGTATTTGAGTTCTTAGACGAACAACAACTTATGGAAGAAACTCCAAAAGTTTCAAATCAACAATTAGATGAGATTGAAGGAAGTGTTACTTTTGATCATGTGCAATTTGGATACAATCCTAAACATACTATTATTCATGACTTTTCAATGCATGTGCATTCTGGACAAAGTGTTGCGATTGTGGGACCAACAGGAGCAGGAAAAACAACAATTGTAAAATTGTTGATGCGTTTTTATGAATTGAATAGCGGACATATTATGATAGATGGACATGATATTAAAGATTTTTTGCGTAGTGATTTAAGAAGTTTGTTTGGAATGGTATTACAAGATACATGGTTATTTGGTGGGACTATACGAGAAAATTTGAAATATGGAAAACTAGATGCAAGTGATGAAGAAATGGAAAAAGCCTGTCAATTGGCTTATGCTGATCATTTTATTCATACATTAGAAGATGGTTATGATACAGTGATTAATGAGGAATCAAGCAATATTTCACAGGGACAAAAGCAATTATTGACAATTGCTAGAGCTTTTTTAGCCAATCCTAAAATATTGATTTTAGATGAAGCAACATCTTCAGTAGATACAAGAACAGAAGTGTTAATTCAAAAAGGAATGGATAAGTTAATGGAAGGGCGTACTTGTTTTATTATTGCTCATCGTTTATCAACAATTAAAGATGCAAATACAATTATTGTTATGCGTGATGGAGATATTGTTGAACTTGGGAATCATGAAACTTTACTAGAGAAAAATGGTTTCTATGCTGATTTGTATCGTTCGCAATTTGAATCAAGTAAGGTTGAATAATTATTGTATTTTTATAAAATAGTGGATATAATACAGATAAGAGGTGAATATTATGGAATATTTCGATATGATAAAAGAAAGACTTGAAGAAAAATTAAAAGGTAAAGAATTAACTGTTGATATGGGTTTTAAGGATTTAGGTATTGATTCATTAGATTTAGTTGATTTGGTTTTTGAATTAGAGGAAGAAATTGGTGTTCAATTTGAAGATGATGAATTATTAGAATTGAAAACAGTGAAAGATTTATTAGATTTAATTGCAAAAAAGAAATAAAGGGAGGATATCCCTTTTTTTAGTGAGGTGATAAAATGTTGTATCAGATTGATAAGCAAAAAGTAGAAGTTTCTATAAAAGAAATGGAAAAAGAGCATAATTATATAGGTTTAATGAATTTAGAGGAATTAAAAGAAAACTATCATTTATTAAACATTTCTAAACGTTCAGTTGATAGGTGTGAAGATATAGTATCTGTTAATCAAAATACAATTGTTCCTCATAGTCATTATTATTTTGGTTTACTGAATTTAATCAATGCAAGAGATGTTTTTGTGAAAAAGGATTCATTTGCCTTCTTTATTTTTAAGAAAGTTTTTTTAATTGTTATATTAGATGATGAAGATTCTCATATTCAAGATGTTTTTAATACATCAAGTGATTATGTATTGGAAAAAGGGGCATCTATGACACGATTGGTTTATTATTTTTTTAGTGAATTAATGTCTAGAGATTATCAATATTTAGAAGAATTACAAGATGAAATTGAGGAATTAGAAGAGCATGATGTTCAAGAAAAATCATTAAAATTTACAAATCGTTTTAGACAGTTAAGTAAAGAGTTGTTGTTATTGAGAAATTATTATGAAAATCTTATTTCTATGAGTGAAGAATTACAAATGAATCACCATAATATCTTTGAACAAGATGATATAAGATATTTTGAGATTTTTACTAAAAGAATGGAACGTCTATCAGATAGTGTTCAAGTTTTAAAAGAATTATTAAATCAAGCTAATGAAGCTCATCAATCACGATTAGATTATCAACTTAATAAAACGATGCAATTTTTTACTGTTATAACAACTATATTTATGCCTTTAACACTCATAACAGGGTGGTATGGTATGAATTTTAAAAATATGCCTGAAATAAATAATATATATAGTTATTATATTGTGATTGTTGTTAGCTTAATGATTGTTATAGGGTTGATTGTTTGGTTTAAGAAAAAGAAATTTTTTTAAATATTGACTTATAAAAAAAGAAACTAATGTTTCTTTAATTTGTAAAGTATTTTATTGATATATGGAATAGCGTTTAATTCTTCTGGATGATCAGCATAGAAGAAAAAGATGATTGTAAAATAAACAATAATTCCAACAATGACTGCAATAATAAGTGGGATAAATACTTTATGAGTTAAAGCAAATAATCCATAATAACAGATAGCAACAATGATTCCCATTATGATAGAAGCAAGAATAGGAAGAATATAAGTACGTCTTATTTCTTGTTTATAATGTAGTTTTTTTCTTAATGCTTTTTGATTGAGGAAACATACTTGTAAAGCATAAGTGCAATTTCCAATCATAAGAGAATAAAGTCCTAAAGGAGTTAAGAATAATAACAATATAACAATAACAACATGATATATTAAAGCTTTTGCTGTATTTTTTAAAGGCATTTTTACTTCTCCTAATGCTTGTAAAATTCCATTAGATAGAGTTGATAAACCATAAAAAACAATTGCAGGGCTACCAAATATTAATAATGTTGTAGAGAGTTGAATTGTTTCTTCTTGAGGAAATATAATTCCAATAATAGGAAATGCTAAAACAGCAATACCAATTGCTGCTGGAATAAGAATCATCATTGTTATTCTTATTCCAAAACGAATATTTTTAATTGTCATTTTTATATCTTTAGTCACCCAAGATGATGAAATAGCAGGAATAGAAGCTGTTGACATGGCTGAGGCTAAAGCCACAGGAACATTTTGTAAAACAATGTATTCTCCTGAATAAACACCATAATTAGAAGCAACTTGGATACTGTTCATATTTTGACAATTTGTCGCAAAATAATAAAGATACATATCAATTGTAGAAACAAGATTATATATACATGTTGCAACAATAATAGGAGTTACAATATTTAAAATCATTTTGAATATTGTTTTATATGAATCTTCATGTCTATCAGGTTCATTTTCAATAATATCATTATTTTTATGACGGATAAACATAAGCGTCATGTAGATCAGTCCAATTAATACACCTGCTCCAGTACCTAATGCACCACCAGCAGCTCCTATGCTTGCCATTTGAGAACCACCAGTAGAAATATAAGGTTGAATAAATAAATAGGCAGCTCCAACAGAAACAATAGCATTAAAGATTTGTTCTAAAATTTGAGAAATAGATGTGTAAATAGTTGTTTGATGTGCTTGAAAATATCCTCTTAAAACACCTAATAATCCAGATAAAAAGATTGTTGGACATAAAACTCTTAATGCTAATACAGAATTTTTTGTAACAATAAATGGTGCAAGAATAAATGCAACAATAGCAGCACCTCCACCAACAGCACATATATAGATAAATGAACATTTTAATATTTTTTGAACATTATTATATTGATTAAGAGCTAATTTTTCAGAAATAAGTTTTGAAATCGCTGTTGGTATACTATATGAAGAAATTAAAAGTATGAGAGCATATATATTATAAGCGGTAGAATAGTAACCTATTCCTTCAGATGTAATCATATTTTTTAAAGGACTACGATATAATAATCCAATAATTCTGACAAGAATTCCTGCAATGGCTAAGAATGATGCCTGCTTAACAATAGATTTACTTCGATTCATAAAGACCTCTCTTTCGACTTTATTATAACACTTTATAGATGAAAATCAAAAAAACTTTGAATGAAATTATTTGTTAAAATAATATATAAGGGCGTTTATGTTTGATAATATCATAAGGAGTCTAAAAAAATAAACACAAATATAAATTCATTATTCATTTTATAAAATATGTGCTATAATGTATAAAAATATGTCTTGGAGGAAAATTATGAACGAGAGTCGAATTTGTATTGCATTAGATTTTCAAACAAAAGAAGAAGTTATTGAATTTTTAGATCGCTTTGAAGATGAAAAACTTTATGTCAAAGTTGGTATGGAGCTTTTTTATGGAGAAGGAATAGAAATGCTTCAATTAATAAAACAAAGAGGACATAAGATTTTCTTAGATTTAAAATTACATGATATTCCTAATACTGTGAAAAGTGCAATGAAACAATTAGCTAAATTAGATGTTGATATAGTCAATGTTCATGCATCAGGAAGTGTGGCTATGATGAAAGCTGCAATAGAAGGATTAGAAGAAGGAAAACAAGGGGATAAACGTCCATTGTGTATTGCGGTTACTTGTTTAACATCTTTAGATCAAGAAGTTTTAGATAATGAATTACTTATTCATGAAAGATTGGAAGATGTTGTATTAAAATGGGCTGAGAATGCTAAAGAAGCAGGATTAGATGGTGTTGTATGTTCACCATTAGAATCTAAGGTTATACATGAACATTTAGGTGAAGAATTTTTAACTGTAACACCAGGAATTAGATTAGCAAGTGATAGTGTTAATGATCAAAAACGTGTTACAACACCAGCGATGGCTAAAGAATTAACATCTAGTTATATTGTTGTGGGAAGAACTATTACAAGAGCTGAAAACCCAGTTGAAACATATAGAGAAGTATATAGACAATTTCAAGGAGAATAGAAGTATGGAAAGAAAAATAGCAAAAGATTTATTAGATATTCAAGCAGTTTTTTTAAGACCAAATGAGCCTTTTACATGGGCTTCAGGGATTAAATCACCTATTTATTGTGATAATCGTTTAACATTATCTTATCCAAAAGTAAGAAAAGATGTTGAACAAGGTTTAGCAATGTTAATTAAGGAAAAATATCCTGAATGTGAATGTTTAATGGGAACAGCAACAGCTGGGATTGCTCATGCTGCATTGGTTGGAGATATTTTAGAATTACCAATGGGATATGTTCGTGGTGGAGCAAAATCTCATGGACGTAATAATCGTATTGAAGGGTTGGTTAAACCTGGAATGAAAGTTGTTGTTGTAGAGGATTTAATTTCTACTGGAGGTTCTTCTTTGGAATGTGTTGATGCATTAAGAGAAGCAGGTTGTGAAGTTATTGGAATGGTTGCTATATTTACATATGGTTTATCAAAAGCAACTGTTAATTTTGAAGCTAAAGATTGTTCATTCTATACTTTAACAAATTATGATACATTAGTTGAAGTGGCAGTTGAAAATAATTATATTCAAAATGATGATTTAGAAAAACTAAAAGCATGGAAAAAAGATCCTAGTGATGAATCATGGATGCAAAAATAATTGATTTTTGTATTTGATTAGTGTATAAATATAAAGTATTTATACAAAAGGAGGCTAAACACATGTTGAAGAGTATGAAATTTGTTTTAAAAGAAAACTTAAGCAATCTATATAGAATTTATTCTATTTCAAAATATGAATTGTTAGCAGATATGCGTGATTCTAAATTAGGGTTGTTTTGGAATTTTGCCAATCCAACAATTCAAGTTTTAACATATTGGTTTATGTTTGGACTTGTCTTTAAGAAAAAGAATGTAGGAAGTATTGAATATTTACCATGGATGTTAGGTGGTATGGTTGTATGGTTTTTCATTTCACCTTGTATAACGAATGGATGTAATGCTATTTTTTCCAAAGTGAATGTTATTACAAAAATGAAATTTCCAGTTAGTATATTGCCAGCAACTGTTGTATTGAAAGAACTCTTTAATCATGCTTGTTTAATGGCTGTTATGATTGTTATTTTTGCGATGTATGGAATTTATCCATCATGGCATTGGATTCAATTAATTTATTATCTTTTATGTGCTATTATATTTGCTGTATGTTTATCATTAACGACTTCAGTATTGAATATGTTAGCTAGAGATACTAGAAAACTTATTTTAGCATGTATGAGACTCTTGTTGTACTTAACACCTGTATTATGGAGTATTGATCAAATTAATAAATATCCTTTAATAAAAGCAATTGTAAAGATAAATCCTATATATTATATTGTTCAAGGATATAGAGATTGTTTCTTTTATCATCATGGAATTTTCTATTATTGGAAAAGTGGATTAGCATTTTGGGGTATTACATTTGTTTTATTTGCGTTTGGAAGTTTTATTATGTATAAATTCAAACATAAATTTATTGATTTGATTTAGGTGGTGAAAATATGGAACAAGAATATGCAGTTGAATTTCATCATGTATCAAAGATATATGCTTTGAAATCAAAAGATAAAAAATATACTGATGATAAAAGATTTTATGCTTTAAAAGATTTAAGTTTTCAAATTCCTAAAGGAGAAGTTGTGGGAATTTTAGGAACAAATGGTTCTGGAAAGTCAACAATGTCGCTTGTTTTATCAGAGATAAGTGGGATTGATGAGGGAGAAATGATTGTTAATGGTGAACAAGCATTAATTGCTATTAACACTGGATTAAATATGCAGTTGACAGGTATGGAAAATATTGAGCTTAAAGGTGCTTTATTAGGTTTAACAAAAAAGAGAATTGAAGAAATTAAGCAAGGTGTTATTGATTTTGCTGAAATTGGTGATTTCTTATATCAACCTGTTAAAAAATATTCAAGTGGTATGAAATCAAGACTTGGTTTTTCTATTAATCTTTGTTTAAATCCAGATATTTTAATTGTTGATGAAGCTTTATCAGTGGGAGATAAAGGATTTGCTCAAAAATGTATTCATAAAATGGAAGAATTAAAAAATGAGGGAAAAACAATTATCTTTATTTCACATTCATTACCTCAAGTGAGAGGTTTTTGTGATACTGCAATGTGGATTGAAGGTGGTATGTTAAAAGAATACGGAGAAATTAATGAAGTATGTGATCATTATGCTGAGTATGTAGATTACTATAATGCTTTATCTAATGATGAAAAGAAAAAGGAAAGAGATAGAAAATTTGCAAAAAGAGTTATTCCAAATGGAAAGGCGAGTTTTGTTGATAAATTTTTAAGAGCAATAAAGAATAGATAAAAAAATGAAATATGGGAACCCTAATTCAGATGGCTTTTTATTGAAGTGGTCTTATTATTGATAAAAATTAGGGTTTTTTTATTATAGGGAGCTGGCAAAAAGATGAATATATTGATTATTTCATTTGTAGATGATAATTTTGGAGATAATTTGATAAGAATTTGTTTTGAAAGTTTATTAAAAGTTGTTTTAAAAAATCACCATATCAAAGACTATACAATAAATAGAATGAATTTAAAAGATATTGATAATAATTTATTGATTTCATCTGATATTATTTTCTTTGCAGGTGGTGGATTGTTTGGATTAAGTTATTTGAATTTTTATAAGTATTTGGATAAGATTACTAAAATAGCTGATGAATATAATATACCAGTTATCTTTTCTTCTATGGGAGTTAACAATATGGATGCAACAAAAGAAACAGAAGATAAGTTGGTGGATATATTAAAAAGAAAATGTATTAAAGCAGTATCTGTAAGAGAAAATGAAGATTTATTTCGTCAATATTCTGCTGAAACTTCATTAACAATTGACAGTGTTTGTGATCCTGCCTGTTGGAGTGAATATGTCTATCACTTTGATAACATTTCTTCTAAACGATTATTAGGAATAAATGTTGTGAGAGGTGGCTTATTTAAGGATAATGGATTATCATGGCATTTAGGTGATGAAATGAGATATCTTGATGAATTAAAAAGATTCTTAGATGATAGTGGTATAGATTATATTTTTTATACAAATGGAAATTTTTTAGATAATAATACATTATTGTATTTTGCTAAAGAATATCATATTCCTTCAAACAAGATTTTTATTCCTCATACAACTAAAGAATTTGTAGATATTGTTTCACAATGTGAGAAAACAATATCTATAAGAATGCATTCTGCAATTGTTTCTTATGCATTAGATATTCCATCTGTTACATTAAAATGGAATCAAAAAGTAGGATTGTTTTATAAGAATATTGGTCGTCTAGAAGCTTGTCTTGATTTGACAGAATGGAATGCTAGTGATGTTGTGAATAGATTATTTGAGGTTGAAAAAAAGCAGTATAAAAAAGATGAAAGTTATTTGATGGCACTTTATACTTATTTATATAATGTTTTTGTTAAATTAGGAATATCATCAAATGATAATTGTTATGATTTTAAAACAGTTAAGGAATCACTATATTTAGATAATGTTTCTCAAAGAGAAGACACAGATGATATGCGTACAAGAATTAATAAAGGACAATATCATTATTTATGTAGGTTTATTGAATTAAGAAAAAAGAATAATGAATTGAATCATTTCAAAAAGAAAAATGAAAGTTTATTCAATGATTTGACTGAAAAAGAAAAGAAAATTGAGAGTTTAGAAAAAGAAATTCAAAGATTAAATAATCTTAAGATTATGCGAATCTATAAGAAAATTAAGAGAAAAAAATAGTGCATTTAAAGATAATTTTACAGTTAAAATTATCTTTTTTAATATTATTAAAATGATTGATATCAATTATGGTGTACATTATAATTATATTATAAGCAAAGGTATAGTAAGAAGGATAGTATATAAAGAGATATTGGTAATTACTTATGAAATCAAAGGAGGGGAGTAGTCATTATGATTAAGAAAATTTTTTTAGGTATTCTTATTTCTATCATTTTAGTTATTATTGTTAATGAATTTATACTTCTTTCAAGATATAGAGAATCTATTTCACTAGTTTTAAGTATCAATATTGTTACATTGATTGCTGTTATTGTTATAGGTGTCTTTATAATTGTTAATCTTAAAAAGTTAAAGTAATTTAAAATTCATAGGTATGCTATCCATCTTTTATAATAATGAAATATAATCAGTTAGATATTAACTTTATTATTAAATATTGAGTAGAAGAAAATTTATTTTCAAACATAATATATAATTAATTAAAAAATGTAAATTCAATAGTTTATACTGAATTTACATTTTCTTTTTTATTTATTTTTTCAATAAAATATGATCAATAACTTTATCACTTGCAAAAGTTGTACTATTATCAAAGTTTTCATTAATGAACTTATGTAATTTTTCCATTTCGAAGTCTTTGTTTTGTATTGTTTCAATAACTTCATCAAATGATAAACAAACTTTTCCAGGTGCATATTCGTCTAATTTTCTATGAACACTTCTTAAGAGTTCATATTCAAATTTATCAAAAGCAAAGAAGATAATTGGTTTTTCTTGTAATGAGAATTCATAAATATTTGATGAATAATCAGTAATCAAAATATCTGTAACGTAGAATAATTCATTAATATCAGGATATGAAGAAAAATCAATAATTCTATCACTGAATCGTGGATCTATTTCTATTGGTTTTCTAATAAAAGGATGCATTTTCACTAAAAATAAATATTCTTCTCCACACATTTGATAAATTTGTTCTAAATCTAATTGTTTATAAGGATAGTGTGCAGAGCGTTGCCCAGTTCCTCTAAATGTTGGAGCAAATAATATAATCTTTTTGTTTTTAAAGTTTGGGTATTGTTGATAAAATGTTTCTTTAAAGTTTTGAATTTTTGAAGAATCCATATAACCATCAATTCTCATTAAACCAAATGGTAAACAATTTTCTTTATCAATTCCAAATGCTTCAGCATAAACTTCTTTTAAAGCATTTCCTCCAACAATTGTATAATCATATTTTCTGTGTGGGCAATCATCAGGATATGGAGATCCTTTTTCACCAAAACGTGCATATCCTACTGATTTGAATCCAACACCAGCATGCCATACTTGAATTAATTTTGTTTTAGGATTCAGTTTTATGTACTTAAAGAAAGGTGAAAAATCATCAATAAAAATAAAGTCTTGTTTAGCAGTTAAGAATACTAATCTTAACCAAATGAAGAAAATTTGCCAACGCTTATGTTCTAATGTCTTTTTAAAGAAATAAGAAATTTTAAATTCTTTATCAAGACCACGTTCCTTTAATCTCTCATCTAATACTTTAAGATTGCCGCTAATAGGAACTCTTGTTTCTGACATGATTAAAACTCTCTTACCATTTTTAGGAGTGAGATGAGAAACAAGTGTATAAATAAAATTATTTGTTTTTTCTAAGAAATAAATAATTCTTTTTTTCATTCTCTTTTTAAAAACTTTTGTTTCTACTTTAAAATGTCTTTTCTTATAATCTCTGTTTTTCATCATATAAGCTGTATGTATAGAACAAATGATTTGTTGTCTTCTTTTAGAAGGATGAAGACTAACAATATATGCATATGATGAACCACCATATCTATAAATTTTATCTAAATCTTTAAGTTTATAAGCCACATCTAAAGAAATAGGAATATTATTCCATTCTAGAGGAATAAGTGGTTTTTCAATAACATTATCTGGATCTTCATTAAGAATGATTTGATATTTTTCCATTTCAAATTCATATTGTTGCATTTCTTCTTCAAAATGAGGATTGAAACATTTGATATACCATATCCCATTTGTTAGCATTTCTTTATGTGCTATATTTGTTATATTGATAGTTATAGAATGGGAATTCGAATTGAATTCTAAAGGATATAAATAACGATTTTTATTTGTCGCTATTGCGAATTGACGACTATCTAAATCTTGACCTTCTAATTGAATATGTAAATAAATTCTATCCCAAAATATATTAGTAATTATTATTTCATTTTCCATTAAATATAAAATTCCTTTCATTATAAATACATTTATTCACACTAAGATTATCATAAAATAAAAATTTTTACAATTGCTTTATGAAATACAGCATGATTTTTATAATTTTTTTATGTGTCAATTAATATTATTTGAAGTCATATAAGGAATGTGATATTCTTATTAGAGATTATACAATAGTTGGAGGCTATGGTAATGAATTGGAATTTACTAAGTAAGTATAGAAGTGAACTTATGGGTGTAGCTACTATTGCAGTTGTTCTTTTTCATTTTTTTGAAGAAGTTGGTAAACATATAACAGAAGTAGATAATACAATATCCATTTTATATGACTATGGACGTTATGGTTACATGGGGGTTGAAATCTTTTTAATTGTATCAGGAATAGGGTGTTATTATTCTGCACATAGAAATTTTGATATAAAAAATTTTTATAAAAAAAGAATAAAAAGAATTTTAATTCCTTATTTACTTGTAACTGTTCCTTTTTGGATTTATATAGATATATTTTTAAATCAGAGTATAGAAGAATTTTTATATGATTTAACAGGAATTAGTTTTTTTATAGATACAAAAACATTCTGGTATGTCTTTTTTATTTTGATTATGTATTTTCTTTTTCCTTTATTATATAAATTCTTTTTTAATAATGAAAAAGATGCATTCTTAAATTTTATGTTTGTTGAATTATTAGTTATTTTCTTGACAATAATTTTATATGTAGAGATGTATGATATTTTTGATATTGTTGAAGTTGCTTTAACAAGGATACCTATTTTTATTTTTGGGGTATATATTGGACCTAAAGTTTATCAAGGTAAAAAAGTAGGTTATTTCACTCTGGTTTTAAGTGTTTTATCTCTTTTGCTTATAACATTTGATTTTGATAGTCAGTTAGTGATGAGATATATAAATTCTATTCAATCTATTGGATTTTCTTTGATTATAGTGAAGATATTTGATATAGTTAATTTAAAGAGTATGAATCGTTTTTTTAGCTTTGTGGGGAAATATTCATTTGAAGTTTATTTACTTCATATTGCATTAAGAAGGATAATGATTAGTTTAGATATTAAACCATATGAGTGGAATAATTATTTAATAATTATTTTACTGACTGTATTGTTGACATGGTTCATTCAATTGATTACAAATATGAAAAATAAAAAAGTTTATAAATAGCATAAGGAGGTAATGATAATGAGTAATATTGCTATTATTTTTGCAGGTGGTACTGGAACAAGGATGGGGGCAGGACTTCCAAAACAATTTTTACAAATAAATGGAAAGCCTATTCTTATTCATACTTTAGATAATTTTCAAAACTCACCAAGTATTGATAAAATTTATATAGCTTGTAAAGAAGAATATATTGAACAAACTGAAAAGGAAATTGAAAAATATCAAATTACTAAAGTGAAAGGAATTGTTGCTGGTGGAGCAACAAGTCAAGATTCTATTTTTAATGCTTTATCTAAAGCGAGAGAAGATAATGATGATGAGTCTGTTGTCCTTATTCATGATGGTGTTCGTCCTTTCTTAACTGAAGATGTGATTAAGGCTAATATTGAAAGTGTAAAGAATAATGGTTCAGCTATTACATGTACACCATGCTATGAAACAGTTATTTTAAGTGAGAATGGAGAAAAGATAGAACAAGTTCCTTCTAGGGATATTGCTTATACAGCTCAAGCACCTCAAAGTTTTCATTTAGGTGATATTTTAAATGCCCATCTCACAATTAGAGAAACAAATCCAGGTTATATAGATATTGTAGACTCTTGTTCTCTTTTAAGAAAATTGGGTAAAGATATTTATATTGTTAAAGGAAATAGAGGAAATATTAAGGTAACAACACCAGAAGATTTCTATATTTTAAGAGCATTATTGCAATACAAAGAAAATGAACAAATTTTAGGTTTATAGGAGAGTAATTATGAATTGTATTATTAAAGAAGATATTGAAAATATATTAAGTGAAAATATTTCATGGGAAAAGTTGAAAAATTCAACAGTGTTAGTTACAGGATTTAAAGGAATGATAGGGTCTTATATTACAAAAACTTGTCTTTATTTAAATGATACTCAAGATTATCATATTCATGTGATTGGGTTAGAAAGAGATGATAGAAATGTAGATCCATATATTTTGAATCATCCAGCAATGGAGTTTGTATATCAAGATGTATCTCAACCATTAAATGTACAAAAGAAAGTGGATTGGATTGTTCATGCAGCATCACCAGCATCTCCTTTGATTATGAAAAATGATCCAGTTGGAACAGTTGCAGCAAATGCTTTAGGAACATGGAATGCTTTACAAGTAGCACATCAAAGTCAAGCACAAGGTTTTATTTTTATTTCTTCAAGAGAAATATATGGACAACCTTATGATAATCAAGAACAATTTTATGAAAATACATATGGTTTAGTTGATCCATTAGAAGCAAGATCTTGTTATCCAGAAGGAAAAAAATGTGCAGAAACAATGTGTGTATGTTATAAGGAGCAATATGGTTTGAATACTAAAATAGCTCGTTTAGCACATACTTATGGTCCAGGAATGTCAATTTATGATGGAAGAGTTCAAGCTGATTTCTTGAAAAATGCTTTAAATAAAGAAGATATTATTATGAAAAGTACAGGAGCAGCGATTAGAACATATACTTATATTGCTGATGCAGTTTCAGCGTTATTTCGTATTTTATTAGATTCTGATGATATTGTTTATAATATAGGGGATTCAAATAATCAAGTTTCTATTCGTGAGTTAGCTGAGACAATTACTCAAATTAATCCAGAGGATCATTTAAAAGTGATTATGGATATTCCTAGTGATGCTTTAAAAGGTGTATCACCATATACATTAGGAATTTTGAATAATGATAAACTTTGTTCAATTGGTTGGAAACCTAGATATTCTGTTTTAGATGGATTTTCTCGAACATTAAAATATTTAGAAATTGAAGAAGGGAAAAAATAGATTTTAAATCAAATAAATGCTTAGTTTTTACTAAGCATTTATTCATAGATAAATAAAGTTAGGAGGAATATAATAATGATTTATGCAGAGATTTTAGCTGGTGGTAAGGGAACAAGAATGGGAAATACAGAAATGCCTAAACAATTTTTGATGTTAGGAAATAAGCCTATTTTTATTCATACAGTTGAGCAATTCTTAATGAATAAAAGAATTGAAAAGATATTGATTTGTTGTCCAGAACAATGGGTTTCTTATACAAAGGATACTTTAAAAAAATATATTTCTGATACAACTAAAGTTATTGTTGTTAAAGGTGGAGAAACACGAAATGATACTATATTAAATGGTTGTCATTTTATAGAAAAGAATTATGGAATACAAGATGATGATATTATTTTAACTCATGATGCAGTGAGACCATTTTTGACTCAAAGAATTATTGATGATAATATAGATGGTACTTTAAAATATGGAGCAGTTGATACAGTTGTAGAAGCTTTTGATACAATTGTTCATTCAAAAGATGGAAAGATTATTACAGATATTCCAGTGAGAAATGAGATGTATCAAGGACAAACACCACAATCTTTTAACATCAAATTATTAATGAGTTTTTTCAATTCTTTAACAGATGATGAAAAGAATATTTTAACAGATGCTTGTAAGGCATTGGTTATAAAAGGAATAGATGTGCATCTTGTTAAAGGAGAAGTATCAAACATTAAAATTACGACTCAATATGATTTAAAAGTCGCTAATGGTTTAGTAGAGGAGAATAAATAATGATTAATCAAGTATATAGATTGATAGCTCCAAAACAAATTCGTGAAGATTTTATTGATTTGAAGATAGATACTGATGATATTATTGTGAGACCTACATATCTATCTATTTGTGCAGCGGATCAAAGATATTATACTGGTAGTAGAGGAAGAGTTGTTATGAAACAAAAACTTCCTATGGCATTAATACATGAAGCAGTTGGTGAAGTTGTTTATGATCCAAAAGGGGAATATCAAATAGGAACAAATGTTGTGATGGTTCCAAATACACCTATGCAAAATGATGACGTTATAAAAGCCAATTATATGCGTACAAGTCAATTTAGAGCAAGTGGTTTTGATGGATTTATGCAAAATGTAGTAAGTATGAGAAGAGACTTAATCATTCCATTTTCTGTGGAACCTCGTGTTGCTGTCTTATTAGAATTGACAAGTGTTGTTATGAATGCTGTTGAAAATTTTGAAAAGATAGCTCATCATAGAAGAGAAACAATTGGAATTTGGGGTAATGGAAATCTTGGATTTATTGTTGCTTTGGTATTAAGAAAAAAATATCCTCAAAGTCGCATTTTTGTATTTGGAGTAGAAGAACATAAAATGGCTTATTTTTCTTTTGTTGATGATACATATCTCATTAATGATATACCAAGTGATTTAAAGGTGGATCATGCTTTTGAATGTGTTGGTGGTAGAGCAAGTGGTACAGCAATTAATCAAATAATAGATTATATAAAGCCACAGGGAACAATAAGTTTATTAGGTGTGAGTGAAAATAATGTTCCTATCAACACAAGAATGGTGCTTGAAAAAGGGTTAACTTTACTTGGGAATAGTCGTAGTGATTATGGTGATTTTAAAAAAGCTGTGGAATTAATGGAAAGTTATGAAGATGTTTGTGAATATTTATCTACAATTATATCTGAAGAAGTTATTGTACAATCTATAGATGATATGCATAAAGCCTTTGATAATGATTTGAATAATGATTTTAAAACAATTATGAAGTGGGAAATTTAAAAGATATTGATAAAAATTCAATATCTTTTCTTTTTTAATTTTCATAATTTTATAATATTAAAAATGATTTATATCCAATATGACATATTGAAATTAGAATTGACAAGAATGTAAAGAGAAGAGTATAATTATAGTGATTTTGTAAGCGTTTTTTACAAAAATAATATATAAAAAACTTTTTTTCTTAATAATATTTCATTTTTGATAATTTTTTTATTGGGAGAAAGATGATAAGGAGGGAAAAAATGAAAAGAGTAAGAGAAAATTATAAAATCATTGCTGTTATTATATGTATAGCATTGATTATAGGGTTACTTGGGTTGGTTAATCAAGTAGCTTATGCAACAGAAGGAACACCTCTTGGAAGCACTGGTTATACAGTGAAAGGTGGTACTGAAGGTGTTGATTATGAAATTGATGAAAGTGCCAAAATGGTTGTTGTTAAGACAGGAAAACGTCTTACATTTTCTGGAACATCTAGTACATATGGAATTAGAGTTAAGCCAGGAACAAAAGCAGATATTACATTGGACAACGTTACAATTACAGCACCACTACCAATAGATGTTGCAACTAATTTAACAGGAACAGCTAGTGGTGCAGTGGCAACGACTGGAGATGAGATACTTCCTGAAAACAAAACATATCTTCATTTAACATTGGCTGATGGAAGTATAAATAGATTAGAAGCAGGTGATTTATTTCCTGCACTTCATTGTGGTGAGGGGTCTATTTTAGTTATTGATGATGGTATACGTAATGTAGATACTAATGGAAATATGCTTGTACCAGCTCAAGGACGTGTACCTAAAACTTGTGTTTTAGAAAATGGAACAAAAGTTAAAGAAGGTGATCCATTGTATGTGATGGAAAGTAAGAATCCAGGAAAATTGTATGCATATGGTGGTAAATCTTGTTCTGGAATAGGAAGTGGTATCTTTGAAAATACTGGAGATATGACTTTTAATGGTGGTTATATTGAAGCATATGCTTATGATAAAGCAGAAACAAGTACGAGTAGAGATTATCATGGAACTGGTGCTGGTATAGGAAGTTCAATGGCTGGTGGAGGTACTGTCATGACTTTTAATGGTGGGACAATTCTTGCTGTTGGATCTTATCATGGTGCTGGTGTTGGTACTGGATTGAGTTCTTCTTGGGGAGCAAATTGGGATAGACCTCAAATGGAAGGAACAATCAAATCTAGAGAAGTCAATCAAGATTCTATTCCAAGAGATATTTATATTAATGGAGGGAATTTAACTGCTCAAGGATTTGAGCATGGAAATGCTTTTGGTGCTGGTTGTGCACCTGGAGTGAATACTGGTCATAAATTTATTATTACAGGAGGAAATTTAACTCCTATTACTAATATGACAAGTGATATTGGAGGAAATGGAACAGATATTATTGTAACTGGAGGTTCTTTTAATACATCTAAGTTTTCAGGAACAGTTACAAATGGTAAAGGAACAGCATTAACTATGGTTAAGATTGATATGAGTGTTTATCCAGAATTTAGTGATAAACGAATTAAAAGTCTTAATGTGTTGATTAATGGTGTTTCATTATCACCAGAATATGGTTTACCTAATAATATAGATGAAAATAATATGGTTTATTTTTGGCTACCTACAAGTGTTCAAGGTAGTGATATAGAGATTGAAAATTTTGTTGTTATTGATGAAAATGGAAAAGAATGGAATAGTGAATATAGCTATACTCTTCCTGGCTTTGATCCTTCTCAACCTCTAGCAAAACAATATATAGATTTTGTTTTACCAAAAGAAGAAATGAGTGAAAAACTTGCTGGGCTTTTAGTTAAACAATATGATGGATTAGAAATTGGTGGGACGACATTAAAAAATGAATTTGCTGATTTGAAGATATCGGCTCGTAAGCCAGATGGTAAATTCTTAAATGATGCAAGCCATTTGTCAGTTTCTCATCAAAAATTATTAGATAAAGATGGAAAAGAAGTAAATGAGGAAGTTAAAGATGGTGATGTTAAAGAAACAGGAAGTTATCAAATTATTTTAACATCAGATGAGTATGCAAATGAACCTACGTTCATGGTTCATTATTGGGGTCATAAAGTACGTATGGAGGCACGTATTGATCCAGCAGATAGTGTCATTAAAGATTTTGTATATCAACTGAACAAAGGAGAAGGAAAAATTCAAAGTGTAACATTTAATGCTTTAATAAGACCTTCTGACAAAATGGCAAAAACATGTGAATCACCAGATGGAAAAGTACAGTTCTATGCTAATGGAGTAGCTATTGGAGAACCTGTTGATGTTGTGCCTCAAGGTGATTTAAAAGATGATTATCATTATAGTACAGTGAATTTTGAATGGGATTTAAAAGGAGTACAAGTTCCATATATTGAAGGAGATAAGGTTCAATTTACTGCTAAATATTTAGGCGGAATGAATTATAACAAGTGTGAAGCTAAGGGGAATACTTTTGATAATCCAGTTCCTGGAATACCAACAGCTAGACCACCAAAGGTAGATGTTGTTCCTACTGATCCTAATCAACCTGTAAAACCTTTAAAACCAAATACATCAATAGAAAACAAACCTGGAGAAAATCCTGGAGATATGAATACACTTCATCAAAAAGCAGATGACTTTACAATGGTACCAGTCATGAATGATGTATTAGACAAAGAAGCAGTGGAAGCATTAATTAAAGATAGATATCAAATTGCAAGTCAAGTATCAGGTGCTGATGTTGATTTTGAATCTATTGTATTAAAGGATAAAGATGGGAAAGTTGTAGATACTTTAGATCGTACACAAGCTGGTGAATATCAGATTGTTACTGTTGTTAAAGATAGCTTAGGAAATACAATAACAATTGAATTAGATTATGTTGTAGCTCAACCTCCTAAGGTTACAGTAAAACCAGAGGGAACAGATAAACCTATTACTTTAGATCCAGAATCTCCACCTATTATAGATCCTAAAGATGGAACTTTCCATAGTGTAGTTGAGGATAATTATAAGCAAGCAGTTGAAAATCGTAAGTTAACTCAAAAGCAAGTAGAGGAGTGGGTTGCATCTCGTTATCAATCTGAAAATGGAAAAATTTCTTCTGTGGTAGTAAAAGATCAAAATGGTCATGTAGTAACAGAAATGGATTTATCAAAACCAGAAAATTATGTGATTGAAACAGTTGTAAAAGATGAATATGGAAATACAACAACTATTCTTACAGACTATGAGATAAAATCAGCTCCACATATTTCTATCAAACCTGAAAAGCCAGGTGAATTGCCAATAATACCTCTATTACCAGATGGTCCAGATGTTATGGATAAAGATGGTCATGTACATCGTGAGTATAGTGATTACATTGTAGAAGATAAAGTTGATGAAAAATTAACTTTAAGTGAAGTAGAAGAATTTGTATTGAATAGATATGATGTTCCAGATAATGCAAAAGTTATTGTTAAAATGTTTGATAAAGATAAAAAACCAATAACTCAATTAGATAAGTCAATTATTGGTCAATATTATATTGAAATCACTGTCGAAGATGAAGAAAAGAATACTTCAGATATTCATCTTGTTTATGAAATAAAAGAAAAATCTAATATTAATATTGATACAAATGGAGATGGAAAACCAGATTTGAATATTGATACAGATGGAGATGGAAAACCAGATTTGAATATCGATACAAATGGTGATGGAGAAGCAGATTTAAATATTGATACAAATGGTGATGGAAAAGCAGATCTCAATGTTGATATTGATAATGATGGAAAACCAGATCTTAACATTGATACAGATGGAGATGGAAAACCAGATTTAAATCTTGATAGAGATGGCGATGGAAAAATAGATGTTGAAGTGAATGGTGAAGATGTTAAAACTCCTGAAAAGGTAAAAACAGATGATGATGCACCAACAATGATTTTAGCTTTAATGGCATTAAGTTCATTATCTATGGTTGTTTTACTGTTTTTATACAAAAAACAATTGATTGAGAATTCATAGTATAGAAAAGAGGTTCAGATTGAATCTCTTTTTTTGTGTAATTAAATTTTATTAAAGCGAACTGTTGAATTGAAATTTATAAAACTATATAATAATAGACATTTATTTTTGTTTTTTGTTAAAAAGAGATAAACTTTACCCTTATTCTTATTTTTGTTATAATGTTTAAAAGGTTTTCAATATTTATGATCATTGAAAAATGATGTAGGAGGAAATTTATGAGTATTATAAGAAAAATTAAAAAATGGATAAGATTTGTTACTTTTTATTTGATGAGTTGGATTTGTTCATTAATATATCCAATGAAAGATAATAGAGTCTGCTTTTTATCAGATGTAAGAACTGTCATGGGTGGAAATCTTAAATGTGTATATGATTATTTAGAAGATAAAAACTTTGAAAGAATTATTGAATTTAAAGCTGATAGACGAGTAAGACGTTCTTTTCAGCAGAAATTAAAACTCATTTATCATTTAGCAACATCACGTTATATTCTTCTTGATGATTTCACAAATGCTATTACTTTTATGAAAGTAAGAAAAGGACAAGAAATTGTTCAATTATGGCATGGACCAGGAGCTTTTAAGAAATTTGGTTGGTCAAGAGCGACTAACGGTGAAAATATTGGAAGTATTCATAGAGGATATAAAAAATATACAAAAGCAAGTGTCAGTGGGGAAGGAATTAGATGGTGCTATGCTGAAGCCTTTTCTATTTCAGAAGATAAAGTTAAGGCAACTGGTTTTCCAAGAACTGACAGCTTTTTTGATCAAGATTTCTTACAAAAAACAAGAGATGACTTTTTTAAAGAATTTCCACACTTAAAAGATAAAAAAATTATATTATTTGCTCCTACATATCGCAGTACAAAAGTAAATGATGCTTCTTATGATTTTTCAAAGATTAATTTTCAAGCTATATATAATCAATTCTATAATCAAGGTTATGTTTTTATTATTAAGTGGCATCCAGCTATTTATAATAATATGACTATGAATGTTATTGAAAAACCAGATTTAAGTTTATATAAAGATTTTTATTATGATTTTTCTGAGTATAGAGATATTAATGATTTGCTTATTGTATGTGATACTCTGATTACAGATTATTCTTCAGTTATTTTTGATTATGTTTTGTTGAATAAGCCTATTATTTATTTTACATATGATTTAGATGAATATACAGGTTATGGTGGAAGAGGATTATATTTTGATTTTGATGAATATGTATTTGGACAAGTGGTGCATAAATGTGATAATCTTGTTGATGCTATTTCTCATAATGATTTAATGGAAGAAAAACGTAAAGTTTTCTTTGATAAATTTATGGGAGAATGTGATGGATATTCAACATATAAAACATGTCAATGGATATTTGAAAATAATCAAAATATAAAATAGAGAAATTATATATTGATGAAAAGTGGGTATCTTTAAGGAAAGTGTTAAACTTTCCTTTTGTCATTAGTAATTAAAGTTAATGGTGTTTTAATTATAAAAATATATTTTTATTCTTGATGAAAGAAATGTTATAATAAAAAATAAGAAATGTGGTGAGGAAATGAAAAGTTTAATAAAAATGATAATTCAAATTATAAGACGTATAGATTATATTGTTTTATATTGTATATGTCGTGTGCTTTATCCTATTAATCATAAGCAGGTTTTATTTTTATCTGATTCACGAGAAAGTATGAGTGGAAATTTTTATTTTATATATGAGAAGATAAAAGATAATTATATAATAAAAACATACTTAGGAAATCATAAAAAATATTCAAAATTTCAAATATGTAAAGATATGGCAATATCACATTATATTTTAGTTGATGATTTTTATCCACTCATTTATCCCATTCCACTAAGAAAGGCAACTAAATTAATTCAAGTTTGGCATGCAGTGGGAGCTTTTAAAACAGTAGGTTTTGCAAGAAAACAAAATCATGATCGCTTTTCTATGACACATTGCAATTATACAGATGCCATTGTTAGTTCTCCATCAATATGTCAAGATTATGCTCGAGCATTTCGAATGAAAGAAGAACAAGTTCATAGTGTTGGAATACCACGCACAGATATATTTTTTAATCAAAAGTATATGATAGAAAAAAGAGAAGAACTCTATCAAAAGTATCCTATCCTTAAAGATAAAAAAGTTATTTTATTTGCACCAACTTTTCGAGGGAATAATATACATCAAGCTTATTATGATTTTAATAAAATTGATTTTCAACAATTACAATCACAATTATCTGATGATTATGTTTTTATTATAAAAATGCATCCTTTCATTCAAAATACATATCAACAACAATTGGATCCATCATTTTATTTAGATTTAACAGAAGAAAGAGAAATTAATGATTTGTTATTGATTACCCAAATTTTAATTACAGATTATTCATCAGTTATATTTGAAGCATCTTTATTAAATATTTATACTATCTTTTATGCATATGACTTAGAAGAATATATTTCAGATCGAGACTTTTTTTATTCATATGATAGATATACATATGGACCTGTAGTTAAGAATCAAAAAGAATTAGAAAATGCCATTATACATCCTCAAAAGGATTTAAAAAAAATACAAGAATTTCGCAATTATTTTATGAGTAGTTGTGATGGAAAAGCAACAGATTGTTTCATAAAAATGTTGTTAAAGGAGAAATAACCATGAGTATAATTATAAAAATAGGAACATATTTCTTAAATTTCATTTATACATTTATGAAAATTTTACCTGTACAAGAAAAAATAACTTATATATCTAGACAAATGAATACGATACCTAAAGATTTTGAGATGGTGATAAAGTGTATTCAAGAAAAAGATAAGCACTATAAACATGTTGTTTTAGCAAGAATGATACCAAATAATATAGTAGGAAAAATAAAATATTGTTTCCATATCCTAAAACAAATGTATCATATAGCAACTTCACGTGCTGTTCTGCTTGATACTTATTGCATTCCTGTCAGTTTGTTAAAGCAAAGAAAAAATTTAATAGTGATTCAAATGTGGCATGCTTTAGGCGCTTTTAAGAAATTTGGATATAGTATTTTAGATCAAGAAGAGGGATCATCATCAAAAATTGCTCATCTTATGAAAATGCATCATAACTATACATATGTATTATCAAGTAGTCCATATGCTGCTTGCTTTTTTGCAGAAGCTTTTCAT
The DNA here is from genome assembly GCA_910588075.1 of uncultured Erysipelotrichaceae bacterium. Classification (GTDB taxonomy): domain Bacteria; phylum Bacillota_I; class Bacilli_A; order Erysipelotrichales; family Coprobacillaceae; genus MGBC163490. The sequence goes on from CAJUOS010000018.1 coordinate 29,697, forward strand.
GTTAGTCAAGAGAAAATGAAAATTTTTCCATTACCTAAAACTGATTTATTAACAGACGAAGATTTGAAAATGAAAACAATTCATCGCATTTATCAAAGGTATCCACAATTACAAAATACAGAAAAGAAAATCATTGTTTATGCTCCTACATTTAGAAAGAAAAATGATGATATGTTATATCAGGCAATTATTCAATTAATTCAAGAAATTGATTTTAATCAGTATGAATTTGTATTAAAACTCCATCCACTTACACATTTTGATATTCATCATTCAAATATAATTATAGATAATGATTTTACATCTTTAGAATTTTTTCATTTAGCAGATTATGTAATTACTGACTATTCAGCTATAATATTTGAGGCTGTTATGCTTGATAAACCTATTTATTTCTATGCGTTTGATTATCAGCAATATATGGATAAAAGATCATTTTATATTGATTATCAAAAACAATTACCTGGACCAATCATTGAAAATGCTTCAAAGTTAATGGCAGAAATTATGAGAGAGGATGTCAATAAGCAAAGTATTATCGATTTTAAAAACTTGATGATTGCTTCTTGTGAAAGAAGTTATACAGAGGATTTTACTTGTTTTTTACTTCATGAGATAGACCAATAAAGGTCTATTTTTTTGTTTCCTTCATACATTGTTATATGGGTGTAGGAGGAGAATTATGAATAGAGGAGAAATATATTATGCAGATTTATCTCCAGTTATAGGGAGTGAGCAAGGGGGTTATAGACCTGTTGTAATTCTACAAAATAATAAAGGAAATAAGTATTCAACAACAGTTATTGTAGCTCCAATATCATCACGATTAACTAAAAATGCATTACCAACACATGTGTTTATAGAACCACATTTTTTAGAAAAAAAATCTGTTATACTTTTAGAACAAATTCGTACAATAGATAAGAAAAGAATTGATGAGAAATTAGGAATGTTATCTTCTGGAATTATGGAGAAAGTAGATCAAGCTATTAAAACAAGTTTAGACATTAAATAATTGTTATGTTATAATTGTGGTTGTATAAGGAGTGATAATATGAATATTAAAAATATAAAAAATAGGGCAGATGAATTGTTGGTTAATGCTAAACCACAATATGTTCGTATTTTAATGATTATGTTATTAATTGGTATGGTGCAATCTTTTTTTTCTAGTGAAAATGGTTTTCCAATGATTGTATCATTAATGGTAACAATTGCTTTTCTTTCGTTTGATCATGGTTATATTGTTTCATCATTAAAAATAGTTAGAAATAATTATACAGCATTAAAAGATGAAGATGCATGGGTAGGATTTTCAAGATTTCAAGCTTTATTTCCTACATATTTGGTAATGGGGCTTATTAAATTTGCTATTCTATTTTGCATTACATTTGTATTGTTTATTTTATTGGCTATTTTTTATGGGGCAACAATTTCTTATATGCCAAATTTAGTATTTAATACTAATAATGTTGAAACAGTTGTACAATTTTTAACAACTTATCCTATATTTTTATTACAAATACTGATTGTTGCTTTTATTATTTTATTTGTGAGTTATATTTTATCAATTTATTTTTTTGCTGTTGCCTATTTATTAGAGCAATATCATATGGAAACAATAACAGCAATTAAAGAATCAATTCAATTTATTCATGGATATGCTTTTGATTTGTTTAAATTAGATCTTTCATATTTTGGTTGGTTTATATTAATAGCAATTGCTGAAGAATTTCTTACTTATTGTGTAGGATTTATACCTTTTTTTGGAACACTTATAGTTATTGTGCTTTGTGGTATGCTTTCTATTTATACTTTCTTACCACAATATCATTTATCTCGAGCTATATTTTTTGAGGAAATTGCATATCGACGTTATGAAGTCAATCATCAACAAACAAATGAAATTGTTGATGATAGTGTAGAGGATTTTAATGAAAAGGGAGAGTAAAATGTTTACAAGAAAACTTTCTAAGCAAGCAAAATTAATGATGTTATTTGTGTTTGTTCCTCTTTATTTCTTTTGTGGTTCTATTATAGCAACTGCACTTATAAAGTTTTGTGTTATTCAATTTTCTTTAGTTATAGATGAAACAACTGCAGTTGCATATTTGAATTTAATATTAGACTCTATTTATGCAATTATTATTTTATGTATTTTCAAAGATTCTCTCAAAGAACAATTTCAAGATTTTTTGAAAGATAAAAAAGAAAATTTATTATATGGTTGTGTTATTGGCTTTGTCATGCTTTTTGCAGCTGGGATAATCGGAGGACTCATCTCTATGTCTTTTGGGGCACAATCTGATAGTCAAAATCAAATATTAATAGAAAATCTTGCAATAGCACATCCAATTATTATTGTTATAACATCAGTTATATTGGCTCCAATAGTTGAAGAATTGTTATTTAGATCAACTCTTTTTGGATGGTTGTATGAAGTTCATCCAATTGTAGCACATTTTGGATCAGCATTTTTATTTGGTTTTGTTCATGTTATGGATGCTATTTTGTCTGGTAATTATCAAGAATGGACTCAGATTTTTGCATATTTTTTAATGGGAGGCGTTTTAAGTTTCATATATGAAAAAAGGAACAATATATATGTTCCAATATTAAGTCATATGATGAATAATTTGATTTCTATTTTACTTGTATTGTTTGGTTAAGGTTTCACTCAATGTGATTCCTTTTTTATATGAGATATACAATGAATCCGATTGTTATCCCAAGTAACATTCCAACAACAACATCTGAAAAATAATGAACAAATAAATAAAGACGTGATAGGGCTGTTAAAATCGCATAAAATAGACCTATACTTCCCAATAAAGGATTGTATAAAAACATAACAGTGCTACATGCAAAAGAAGATGTTGTATGTCCTGATGGAAAAGACAAATCATTGGGTATTGGAACAAGCATATGAACATCTTTATAAAGATGACAAGGTCTTTTTCTTTTAACAATAGATTTAATTGTTATTTGACCGATAAGCGTTGCACCAATAAGAGCTATAAGCATATCAATAGACATAGAACGTGTTTGATCAAAAAAATTAGTAATAAGAATAACAATCAACCAGTTAATACCAAAATCACCACAAGAACTAATAAGTTTCATTGTTTCATTAAGATAATGATGATGGTAATAATTTGTCATAAAAAATGCAATTTTTTTATCGTATTCTATGATTTTATTAAGCATCTTCTTGTGAATATCTCCTTTTTATGAATGAATAAATAAATTTAATAATAATTATTATAATTGTATTGAATATGAAAATATGTAGTAATTGTTTTCCTTCAATAGAAAATAGAGCAGTCGATTGGTAATATTGTTCATATGAAGGAACAAATGATATAAATGAATGTAATAAATTAAAAATTGTTTTTAATATACTTTCAATCATTAAATAATAATTGTGAAATATAAGATTAATTATTCCAAAAATTCCTGAATCTGCACGAAATTGATGAATAAAAGCAATGTTAAAAATAATCCCAATAAATAAAGTAAAGAATGATATTGATAAAATGTATAAAAAGTTTATAGAAAGACTTACAAATGAAAAATGATAATCATTACTTTCAAGATGGCTGTTTTTGATTAAAGGATTTTTAGTGTCTTGAATGACTTCTTTATCTGTTGATATTTCTGTTTCTTTCTTTTCTTTACTTTTTAATTGTTGTAAAAGTAGTGAAAGTTCTTTTTCTTCTTTTTCATCAAGAGAACGCATAATAGAAGCGTCTGATTTGCTTTCTTGACTATCCTTTTTTTCATCACTTTCAACTTTCTTTGTTATTTTATTTTGAGATATATTCTCTTCTTTTTCATCATCAAATGAAAAGCGATGTAGTCGTTTTGACTTTACGTTTTGTATACTTTTCTTGTTTGATAGCTTACCAGTATCTTCATTAAGTAGAGAAATATGATATTGATAAGTTTGTTCAATAACATTTAATACCTCATTATCATTATGATAAGTTTCAATGAGTTTTTGATGAACATTGTCAATTTCTTCTTTTGACATATGATCATTCATACCTAAAATTGGAGAATATATTTGCATATCCTCATATCTTTCAAATAATAAAATATTTAAAACTTCAAATAAATTACTAACAGTTCTATAAGATATATTTTTCTCTTTAGATGAAGCCTTTACAAGATCCTCACAATAAATAGTATTCATATGAAGAGTAGAAGCAGCTTGTGATAAAGAGAGGAATGAAGAAATGACAAGGGTTTCTTCATGACTGACTTGAAAATAATCACGAATTGTTTCTAACATTTGTGTAGATGGAAGAGGATGACTAGCTGTATCGCTTCCAATAATAAAATGGAACTTATTATATATTTTAGCTAATTTTAAATATTCCACAGCATCCTTTGTACGATGAGTAGAAAGAACTGCAATTTTAATATTCTTTTGTTGAGCATATTCAATAAGTTCTAATAAACCTTCTTTAGGACTTAAACCTTTATAATGAAGATATTGAAATAATTCTCTTTCAATTCTTGCATTAAAAGGACCTATATCTATATTTTGGCTTAAAGGTAATCCTTTATACATATCATACATATTTGATAAGTGAGAATAGAATTCTTTTTTATCTAATTGAACATTTTTACTATAACAATAATGTTTATAATAATTATAACGATATCTATTTAAGTCAAAAATCACTCCATCAAGAGGTATAATAAATAATTTTATATTTTGTATTGTTTGATTATACATATTCTCACCACCTTTTTCATTATATCAAATATTCTATAATTATTCCATTTAAAATAACTTGATTTTATAAGTAAGATAGTGTATTATATATTCGTTGATGAACTCTCCTTAGCTCAGCTGGCAGAGCATCTGACTCTTAATCAGAGGGTCCACGGTTCGAACCCGTGAGGGGAGACCAATTTATCAATGAAATGTAGATTTCTAAAGAGATCTACATTTTTTAATACAAAAAATATAAGAAGCTTTGTGTGTGCTTAATTTATTTATAGACTAAAAAAATAATTTTAAAGTGTAAAAAGTTTGATAAAGATAATTTTAAGAATAATATTATTTATAACGGATAGTATAAATTATAAAATAGAATAATTGATAAATTTAGAATATAAAGAAGTCATAGAAAGATAAATTTCTTATACATTATTAATAAATATCTGAGAAGTAATACAAAAGGTTTATTTAAAATATGACAATGATATATTGAAGTTCTTTATAGATATTTTGTTGTTGTATGAAATTTTTACAATAACATTGATAATAGAATATGAGCTTTTGTAATATACATAATAACAACATTTTAAAATTATTTTATTTGGTTATTGAAATTGAAAAAAATATATGCTATTATATTAAAGCAAATGCTGGAGACATACTCAAGAGGCTGAAGAGGCGCCCCTGCTAAGGGTGTAGGTCGGGAAACTGGCGCGAGGGTTCAAATCCCTCTGTCTCCGCCATTTAATTGGTCTGGTAGTTCAGTTGGTTAGAATGCCGCCCTGTCACGGCGGAGGTCGCGGGTTCGAGTCCCGTCCAGACCGCCAATATATTAGTAACTAGGATGAATCCTAGTTTTTTTATTTCTATGTAGGATTAATCGTTTTAAGGAAAAATAATATAAATAAAAAAGTGAAAATCATTGTTTGATAATCACTAGTTATTTATGAGCATATTTCTTGACTATCTAAAATAATAGTTACTGGACCATCATTAAGTAAAGAAACTTTCATATCTGCACCAAATACTCCTGTTTCTAAATGAATATTTTTATCTATTATTTTTTGATTAAAGTATTCATAAAGTGAAATAGCAATATCTGGTCTAGCAGCATTGGTAAATCCAGGTCTTCTCCCTTTTTTACAATCTGCATAAAGTGTAAATTGCGAAATAGAAAGGATACTTCCTTTAATATCTAATAAAGAAAGATTCATTTTACCTTGTTCATCTTCAAATACTCTAAGGTTAATAAGTTTATCAATCATCTTATCTATAATTGTTGTGTTATCAGTAGATGTAAATCCAACAAGTACCATAAATCCTTTTTCTATTTGACCATGAATTTCTTTATTGATTTCAACAGAACTATGTTTAACTCTTTGTATAACAATTTTCACGATTTCTCTCCTATCATTCATTTTATAAAAATGTTATACTTATTATATCAAATTTTAAAGAAAAAGGAAGATAATTATGGGAAAGACATTAGCCTATCGTATGAGACCAACTTCATTAAAAAACATAATAGGGCAAAAACATATTGTAGGAGAACAAGCAATTTTTACACAGTTTGTTCGTAAAAAGCATCCTATGTCGACAATTTTATATGGTCCACCTGGTTGTGGAAAAACAACATTAGCAAGTGCATTAGCTAATGACTTAGATATTCCATATCGTATTTTTAATGCTTCAACTGGAAATAAAAAACAAATGGATATTATTATTGAAGAAGCTAAATTGAGTGGTGAAATGTTTGTTATTATTGATGAGGTACATCGTCTAAATAAAGATAAGCAAGATCATCTATTACCATATATAGAAAATGGTTTACTAATTATTGCGGGTTGTACAACAGCCAATCCATATCATTCAATTAATCCTGCGATTCGTTCACGATGTCAAATTATAGAAGTAAAACCTTTAACCAAAGAAGAAGTAGTTGATGGATTACAATATGCATTAATAAGTGAGCAGGGGTTAGATAATGAATATAAGGTGGAAGATGAAGTATTAGAATATATAGCAAATTTGAGTAGTGGAGATATACGCTATGCTTATAATTGTTTAGAAATGGCTAGTATCTTATGTAATAACGAAATGATTACTTTAGAAAATGTTAAAACTTTTTTATCAAGGGCAAATGCTCAATATGATAAAGATGATGATCAATACTATGATACATTAAGTGGTCTTCAAAAATCTATCAGAGGAAGTGATCCCAATGGAGCAATGTATTATTTAGGAAAGCTAATAGAAGCTAATGATATAGACTCATTAGAACGTAGAGTTATTACAACAGCGTATGAAGATATTGGTTTGGCAAATCCAAATGCATGTATGAGAGCAGTCGTAGCATTCCAAGCTGCAAAAGTTATAGGTTTTCCAGAAGCAAGAATACCTATTGCTAGTGCAATTATTGATTTGTGTCTATCACCAAAATCAAAATCATCTGAGGCAGCTATTGATGCTGCATTACAATCGTTATCTATTCATCCTTATAAAGCTCCATCATATTTACGAATGACACCAGTAGGATTAGATGAGGATGAAAGATATAATTATAGTCGACCAGAATTATGGGAATATATTCAATATCTTCCAGAAGCATTAAAAAATGAACAATTTTATGTTCCATGGATGACAAGTTCTTACGAAAAAGCTTTAGCAGAAAATTATAGAAGAATTCTAAAACATGGAAGAACAAGTCAAATCAAGAAATTAAACCATATAAAAAGTGATCAAAAACAGTAAACCAACAAAAAAATAAAAAAAGATAAAAAAAGATAAAAAAAGACTTTACAA